>JABFSD010000620.1 GCA_013140935.1 Acidobacteriota bacterium | reverse complement strand
GCGCCGACCGCATCATTACGCGCGGCACGATGCGTTCAAGCAAGCGCGCAGGCAAATCGCCGCGCGTAATGATGCGGTCGGCGCAGACAGCGGCAGCGTGTTCGATGGTGTTTTCGAGTTCGCGTACGTTGCCCGGCCAGGTGTAACCGGCAAGCTGTTCGATCAATTCGGCGCTAATCTGAATCTGTTCGCCGTGTACGCGCGCATATTTTCGCAGGAAGTGATGCGCGAGCAGCGCGATGTCTTCCGCGCCGCGTTCGCGCAAGGGCGGCAGGTTTATCGTCAACACGCTGAGGCGATAAAACAGGTCAGCGCGGAATTCGTTGCGCTCGGCCATGCCTTCGAGATTGACGTTGGTCGCGCCGATGACGCGCACGTCAATCTTGCGGGCTTCGCGCGAACCGATGCGGCGAATTTCTCGCTCCTGCAAGACACGCAAGAGGCTCGCTTGAAACGAAGCACTCGTGCCGCTCAATTCGTCGAGAAAAATCGTACCGCCTTCTGAACTTTCAAACAGCCCCGCGCGATCGCTTGCTGCGCCGGTAAAGCTGCCGCGCGTGTAACCAAAGAGTTCCGATTCGAGCAGCGTCTCGGTCAGCGCCGAACAGTTCACGGCGGTGAACGGACGTTTGGCGCGCGGGCTGTGTTGGTGAATGGCGCGCGCGATGAGTTCTTTGCCCGTACCTGATTCGCCTTCGATCAAGACGGTGGCGTCGGTGCGCGCGGCGTGCGCCGTGAGCTTGTATGCGCGAACCATTTGCGGGCTGTGTCCGATCAAACCAGAGGCTGAAAAATCGGCTACGGGGTCGGGGCTTTGCGCGGCTTCGGTTGTGCCGTGGTTTGCGGCGCGACTGACGAGCGCCAGCACTTCGTCAATGTTGAAGGGCTTGGCGATGAAATCGTAAGCGCCTTCTTCGATGGCTTGCAGCGCGATTTCGAGCGAGCCTTGCGCGGTGATCGCAATGACTTTGGTGTCAGGGCTGCGACGACGGAATTCGCGCACGACTTCGAGGCCATTGAGGTCGGGCATGTAAATGTCAGTCAATACGACATCGAATTGTTTGCTCTCGCCTAACGCCAGGGCTTCGCGTCCGCCGGTGGCGGCGGCTACGTCATAGCCGCTTAAGCGCAAGGGCACTTCCAACGCCATGCGCGCGCCGCGTTCGTCGTCAACGACTAAAATTTTGTGAGAGGTTGAATTCATGTTGTTCAGGGTCGTCGTCCACCACCGGGCTTGCCGCCTTGCGGTGACGGCGGTTGAGCGCCGCCCGGTTGCCGTGATCTGTCATTGATGTCTGGTTGTCGCTGCCCGCCTGACGGATTACGCCCGTTGCCAGAACCGCTGTCAGGACGTTGGCCGCCTTGCGCAATGCGCCCTTTGTCATTGTTGTCGGCGCGGCCAGTTTGATTGCCGCGCATCTCGCGCATCCTGAATGTGTCGTCGTTGCGTCCGGTTTTGAAAGCGCCGGGCGGGCGCGGCAACTGCGCGGCACGAATGCTGGTCATTTGTCCGGCGTTCAAGAAAACCGGTTGATTCAATTGCCGCACGTTAAACACATCCACCGCGCCTTCGTGCAAATAGACTTGGGTTTCGTCGTCTGAGACTTCTACATCGAAGATCGTACCGCGCACGGCAATCACCGCCGTCGGCGTATTCACGCGGTAAGGATTGGGTTGTCCGCCGAGCTTTTCGATGTGGACGCGCGTCTTGCCTTTCAGCATTTGAAACAGCGTACGCGGCGATTGGGTCAGGTCTTGAATGATCAGCGTCGTTTTCGGTGCGACGACGGCTTGCGACCCGTCAGAGAGCGCCAACACCAATCGTCCGTTCTTGCCCGTCATAATCGTATCGCCCGCGAACAGATCGTCATTCGCCTTAAAGGCAATCGCTTGCGTCAGCACCTTGCCCGTGCCGTCACGACGAATTTCGACTTGCCCTTCGCTCGACAACACCTTGATCGAAACGGAATTTTGCGCCGGCACACTCAACGCGCAAATCAACCCCAACCACAAAACATAACTCACACTTGCCAAGCATCTTCGTAAATCAGGCATCACTTTTTCCCCTTCTTTCATTGAGCGCGTCGTGAAAAGACCGCGCGTTTTTTTACTCACTGGCCTGGGCGCATGAATAAGCTGCAACTCGCATTCCGTTGCGCCCGCTGCTGAAAACCTTGTGTTTCATCATAGTTTACCGAAGCCGTTGTGCATATTCGCCACACGCGACCGCGCGCGCGCATCGCACCGTGTTGAAATTTGTCACGCGCCCTTCGTTCCGCAAACCAGCCGTTACCAAATCTGTCGTAAAAACATCTGGCATATCAGTTGCTGACAGAAAACCGATTAAGCGACACGGTTTCCCCTGAACCGCAATGACTGAACGTAACGGGAGAATTTCGATGCGAGATTTACATGACACCTTCGTTCGCTGGCATCCGTTGACTTTTGTGTTGTTAGTGTGGGGATTGCTATTCGCCGCGCTGGGCGTATGGCTGCATTGGCTGGAATGAAAACATCTTGAAGGAGAAGACCGAGTGACTAAAAAATTGAGTACGCCTTATTTGAAGAGCCGTCGCGCCACGTTACAGATGTTGGGCGCAGCCGGCATAGGAGCTTTGGCGGGAAGTAAAGGATTGTGGATTACGCGCGCCGCAGTGGAACAGCCGACGGCTCATTCATCGCTGCCTGGGTCGGTACAGGACGCGATTTTTCCGCTGCGCAACTTTCGCACGTCGGCGGTGCGCGACTTGAGTCAGATCAGTTGCGTCACCAAACCCGCGTTGACCGAAGGGCCGTTCTTTGTGGATGAACGCTTGAATCGTTCCGACATTCGTACCGATCCCGCGAATAACAACGCCATCAAACCCGGTACGCCGTTCACACTGAAATTCAACGTGAGCCGCGTGACGGGCACGAACGCTTGCACTTCGCTCATCGGCGCGTGGGTTGATCTGTGGCATTGCGATGCGCTGGGCGGCTATTCCGACGTGAGCGGACAAGGCAATCCGAACAACCTCGGACAGAAATGGTTGCGCGGTTATCAGGTCACCGATAACAACGGCGAAGTTACGTTTCAATCGCTCTATCCGGGCTGGTATCAAGGCCGCACGACGCATCTGCATTACAAGGTGCGGCTGTTCGACGGCAATACGCGCACTTACGATTTCACTTCGCAACTGACCTTCGACGATGCGTTGACCGATGTGGTTTACCAAGCCGCGCCTTATAACACCAAGGGCGCGCGCGGCACGCGCAACAATAACGACGGCATTGCGCAACAAGGCGGTTCAGGGATTTTGCTGAATACGGTTTCTGACGGCAGCGGCGGCTATACCAGCACGTTCAGTCTCGGACTCACGGGCGTACCTGCCACGGTGGCGAGTGTCGCGGCAGTGTCGGCGGCGAGCTATGCGTCAGGCGGCGGTTTATCGCCCAATGCGATTGCGGCGCTGTTCGGCACGGGGATGGCGACCAGCACGGCGGCGGCGAGTACCGATCCGTTGCCTACGACATTGGCGGGCGCGACGGTGATCGTACGCGATTCGGCAGGCACATCGCGCACGGCTTCACTGTTTTTCGTCTCGCCGACGCAAATCAATTTTTTGATTCCGCCGAATACGGCGAATGGTGCGGCGACCGTGATCGTACAGCAAAACGGCGCGACCATTGGCCAAGGCGCGGTGACGATTCAAAACGTAGCGCCGGGTATCTTTACGGCAAACGCTACGGGCAACGGCATACCGGCGGCGTTGGCGCTGCGCGTGCGCAACGGCGTGCAAACGTATGAAGCCATCGCGCAATTCGATCAAACGCAAAGCCGCTGGGTCGCGCTCCCGATTGATCTGGGGCCGGAAGGCGATCAGGTCTTTCTGGTGGCTTACGGCACGGGCTTCCGCAACAGCGCCGGACTCACGGGCGCGACCTGCGCCATTGGCGGAGCGTCTGCCACGGTGGGCTTTCTCGGTGCGCAAGGTTCGTTTGCCGGACTCGATCAGGCCAACATTCTGTTGCCGCGCAGTCTGGCCGGACGCGGCACGGTTGAGCTGAATTTGTCGGTGGATGGCAGAGCCGCCAACCCGGTTTCGCTTACGTTCAAGTAAACCAGCGATGCGCCAAATAAAAAAAGCGGGAAGACAAATGCGTTTTGTCTTCCCGCTTTTTCTGTTTGGCGACAGGACGAATCAGCTTGCGATCAGAACGGGGCACTTTGTTCTGTTCTTCGCTGACACGCCCTGTCAGATTTAGTTCGGCCCGGTTAGCTCTGCCCGGTTAGCTCGGCTTAGTTAATTGCAAAGCCCGAGCAGGTTATTGCCGTTCAACAATTCGAGTACGGTGGTGAGCTTCGCCAAGTCAGCATCGTTGCGCGCCTGAATGGCGAGCGTGATGTGCATATAAAGCTCTTTCACCATCGAATCGCGCGTCAGCACACCGGTCGCCAACGTGATCGGCGGGAAGGCGATGTCGTAACAACTCAAATTCGCCCACATCGTGTTGTAAACCGTCGGCGCACCCGGCCCGCCGTAATGCAGAATGTTTAATTGCGCCGCCACATAGGCGCGATTGAAACGCTGGCGCGGCGTGAGGCCCACGCCGAACGGATTGCCCTGCAAAGCGGAATAAATCGCAGACTCATTGTAAGTGCCGATTCCCGCATTGCTGTTCAAGCCGTAAATCACCACCGTGCCGGCGGGCACGCGGTCGAGATTGAGCGCCCACCAACCCGGCGAGCGATAACACAGCGTATCGCATTTCGCCGGTTGATTGACCGTCACCGTGAAGTTGCACGAGGTCGTGCCGCACGAATTCGTCGCGGTACAAGTCACCGTCGTCGTGCCCACCGCGAAGGTCGAACCGGAGGTGCGATTACACGAAACCGTCGTGCCTCTGCCGCTGCCCGCAGGCGTGGTGAAAGTCACGACTGCGCCGCTCGCCGAAGTCGCCAACGTAGTGATGTTCGCCGGACAGATGATGCCCGGC
>JABFSD010000292.1 GCA_013140935.1 Acidobacteriota bacterium | reverse complement strand
AACATGAACAGGGTAAAGCCGACCACCGCAAATTGATTTGGACGTTATTGATGTTTGAGTTGTGGCCTGGCACTACGCGTTCGTAGTTCCGCCTTTAGGCGGTTGCATCCGCTTACCACGCCCAACCGCCTAAAGGCGGAACTACGAACGCGGTTTTAGATGGAGTTTTGATGAGCCAAACGATCACCAACGCGATTGACGAACTAGAACAGGCTTGGGAAAAAACCACGCTGAAAGATGCGCTGCGCAAAATGCCTGAGACGGGCGATCACTCGACGGTGTCGCTGCGTCCGATTGAACGGCTTTATACGCCGAACGACATCGCCGGTATAGATTTCGCGCGCGACATTAACTTTCCCGGCGAGCCGCCTTATACGCGCGGCATTCACCCGACGGGCTATCGCGCCAAGCCATGGACGATGCGCCAATTCGCGGGTTTCGGTTCGGCCTTCGATACCAATCAGCGGTTTAAGTATCTGCTCGAACACGGACAGACGGGTTTAAGCACGGCGTTCGATCTGCCGACGTTGATGGGTTACGACTCTGACCACGCGCTGTCGGAAGGCGAAGTCGGCAAGTGTGGCGTCGCCATCGCTTCGCGCGAAGACATGGAAGTTTTGTTCGACGGCATTCCGCTCGATCAAGTGACGACTTCGATGACGATCAACGCACCGGCTTCGATGATCTTTGCGTTCTTTCTCGCGGCGGCTGAACGACGCGGCATGCCGTGGGCGAAAATCGGCGGCACGCTGCAAAACGACATCCTCAAAGAATACATCGCGCAAAAGGAATGGATTTATCCGCCGCGCCCGGCGATGCGGCTGGTGACGGATACGTTCAAGTTCAGCGCGGCTGAAATGCCCAAGTGGAATTCGATTTCGATCAGCGGCTATCACATTCGTGAAGCCGGTTCGACAGCGGCGCAGGAGTTGGCTTTCACCTTGCGCGACGGAATTGAATACGTTGATTACGGCATTCGTGCAGGACTTGATGTTGATGAATTCGCGCCGCGCCTGTCGTTCTTTTTCAACGCGCACAACGATTTTTTTGAAGAGATCGCCAAGTATCGCGCCGCGCGCCGCGTGTGGTATCGCGTGATGACCGAACGTTTCAACGCCAAAAATCCGCGTTCGTCGCAGATGCGCTTTCACACGCAAACCGCTGGCGTATCGCTCACCGTTCAGCAACCGATCAACAACATCATTCGCGTAGCCATTCAAGCTCTCGCCGGTGTATTGGGCGGTACGCAATCGTTGCATTGCGATGGATATGACGAAGCTCTCGCCCTGCCCACCGAACGCGCCGCGTTGATCGCGTTGCGCACCCAACAAATCATTGCGCACGAGACGGGCGTGACGAATACGGTTGATCCGTTGGGCGGGTCATATTTCATCGAACGCCTCACGAAAGACCTCGAAGACGAGACGTGGGAATACTTCCGCAAAATTGACGCGCTCGGCGGCATGGTCGAAGCCATTGATCTGGGCTTTCCGCAAAAAGAGATTCACGAGTCGGCTTATCAATACCAACGCGCTGTCGAACGCGGCGACAAGCTCATCGTCGGTGTCAACGCTTATGAAATGGATGGCAATGAGTTGGGCGAACCGAACGTACTGTTCATTGACGAATCGGTCGCGCGTTTGCAGGAAGAACGTTTGGCTGATTTGCGCAAGCGGCGCGATGCCAGCCGCGCCGAACGTGCTTTAGATGAACTGCGTCGCGGAGCCGAAGACGCGACGGTGAATACCATGCCGCTCTTGATCGAATGCGCGCGGGCTGATTGCACGCTGGGCGAAATGTGCGATGCGTTGCGTCCGGTGTTCGGTGAATATCAGGAACCGGATTTTTGAGGTCGCCCCGCCGCCTCAACTTTCACGGTGCTATACTCGCTGCCGTTGAGAAAGGAGTCGTTTTATGAACGTGCAAGAACTAACCGTAGCCGCACAAAGCCTGACCTTTGAGCAACGCAAGGAATTGATTAAATCGTTGTTTGCGCAGCAGCCCAAGCCCAATGCGGAGGGCGCTTCGATTTTATGGGTAGGCGATTTAGCAGCAGGCACAGAGGAAATCAGACAGCAGGTCAGCGCCTCGCTTGAGCGATCAGCGCGAGAACTGTGTGCTGACGATGCGGAGCCATAGCCTTATGTCAATGTATGTCACTGACACTCACCCCTTGATTTATTACCGCAACCGCGTTGTGCGGCGTCTGTCAGCCCGCGCCCGCACGGTGTTTGAGCAAGCTGAAAACGGCGAGGCGCTTATCTTGATTCCGGCTCCGGTTTTGTGGGAAGTCTCGATGTTGGAAAAGGCCGAACATATCACGCTGAATCAGCCCTACGCAGAATGGGTGAAAGACTTGTTGCAGAATCGTTGTTTCGATTGTGTGCCGCTCGATGCCTCGATCATTGCCGAATCCCGCGATTACAGTTTTAACAATGACATCTTTGATGCGGTGATTGTGGCGACGGCAAAACTTCAAGATCTGCCGCTGATCACCAGAGATGTCGCCATCACTAATTCCGGCGTAGTCGAAATTTGCTGGTGATTTGATATGACTGGACTGCGCTGACGGTCATTTATTTTCGGTAGCTTCCAATGCCAAATCACTTACCCAATAAACACTTGATGCTGAGTGCCGTTGGCATTGGCGTCACCTATGGCCTCTTCGCTCGTTTGGTGTTCGATAAACGAGTTTCCCGCGAATACTTCGAGCCAATGTCGTTCGCCTTCATTTTTGGCGTACCGGTGGTTCTCGGTTTTCTCACCGTTTATATCGGAGAGCGTGAAAACAACTGGAACTGGGCAGAGCGCTTGTTTTTACCTTGGGTGACGGCTTGGCTGGCGTTGTTTGCCGCGCTGGCACTGGGCTGGGAAGGCATTATTTGCGTCTTTCTCTGGGGCCCGCTTTTTATGGTGCTTTCGTCCGTTGGCGCTTTGTTGGCGCTCTTCGTGCGTGAAGTGCTGGGTACGAATAAACCGAATGCTTTTGTGTTGTGCAGCGTCGCGGTCTTGCCCTTTCTGATTACGCCCATTGAACGCCAATTCACTCCGCCATCACAAATGCGTACCGTTGCGACGCAAATCGAAATCGCCAGCGATGTGGCCACGGTCTGGCGCAACATCGAACGAGTCCCGGCCATTCAACCCGCCGAACATTCGTTTGCGCTCTCTCACTTGATCGGCTTTCCCAAACCTGACGAAGCCAGACTCATCGGCAGCGGCGTCGGCGCGATTCGCCACGCGACCTTTGAGCGCGGCGTACTTTTCATCGAAACGATCACTGACTGGCAACCGCAACAATATCTCGCGTTCACGATCAAAGCCGATGCCGATAAAATCCCGCCGACTACGCTTGATCAACACGTCACGGTGGGCGGCCCTTACTTCGATGTGTTGCAAGGCGACTATCGCATCGAACCGCTCGCCAACGGTCGCGTCCGGTTGCACTTGGGCAGTACGCACCGCCTCTCGACGCGCTTCAATTTTTATGCGGGCTGGTGGACGGATTTCATTATGCGCGACACACAGAATTACATTTTGCGCATCATCAAAGGCCGTTGCGAAACTTTGCCGAGATGACCGTGGTCACTTGATGCAATGCTAATAAGAAGACAATTTGTGCTATCGCGGCGGGCCTAGGAGGTAAAACATGATTTCTCAATTAACGATTGAGTTGCCCATTAACGTAGCGCAACAACTGGCAACGTTGGCGGCGCAGCAACAAAAAAGCGTCGAGGCCTTAGCCGTTGAAAAACTGGCAGCTTCGTTAGACCCCTTGCCGACGTACGAGCGTGGCTCGCCTGCCGCAATCTTGCAGGCGATGGACTCGCTGCCACGCCTGAACGCTGAAGATGCGGACGAAATGGAACGACTGATTAATGAAGGCAGATTACCCATTTCAGAGGTAGGCATCTTTGATGACGAAATAGAAAAATGATCTACCTGCTTGATACCAAGATGCCAAGCCTGATTGTCGAAGTTTGGACGTTATGACTTTTTTCTTTCCTTTTTCGTTCAGAGCAAAACCTCATAAAAGTTACTTTGCGAATCCGTTGGTATCGTTCACAATGCCATTCATCATTGACTTACTAACCAATCAAGCTTGCTGAGATGAAATAGTTTGCTCGCTATTTCAAAGATGAACCCGTCGTCAGCGACGGTTCATTACGACCATCAACCAATTCAGGAGAGAGACATTTCCATGTTTACGCAAGATGTATCGCATTGCGGAAAGCTGTTTGTGCGCACCGTGCTGTTGCTCACGGCGTTGGCCTTGAGCGCAGCGGCGCAGGTCACCACGGGCAGCATTCTCGGCACGGTGAAAGACAACACCGGAGCCGCCGTTAAAAACGCCAAAGTCACTGTCACCGAAGTCGGCAAAAGCACCGCGACGAATTACACGACTGATGACGAAGGCAATTACACCGCGCCGTTTTTGATTCCCGGCACTTATGTCGTCGCGGTCGAGGCGCAAGGTTTCAAAAAAGGCGTCGTCAACAACGTCATCGTACAGATTGACCAAAAGGCACGCACCGATTTCAACCTCGAAATCGGCCAACTCACCGAAATCGCCGAAGTGACGGCTTCGCTGGCGCTCGTCAACACCGAATCGTCTGAACTCGGTCAGGTGATCGAAGAGCGTTCGGTTAAAGAGTTGCCGCTCAACGGACGCAACTTTGCGCAACTGGTTTATCTGGTGCCGGGCGTAACGCCGGGGCAGCAGGGCGAAAACCTGTCAGGCGCTTCGACGTTCAATCCGCGCGCTTCGTCCAATTTCAATGCGCTCGGTCATCACGCCAACTCGAACGGCTGGCTGATTGACGGCATTGATAACAACGAATACACGTTTAACACCGTGATCGTGCAACCGACGGTCGAGTCGGTGCGCGAATTCAAAGCCTTGACCGGCAAGTTCTCGGCGGAATACGGACGCGGCTCAGGCGTCGTCTCGGTTTCTACCAAATCAGGCTCGACTGA
>JABFSD010000942.1 GCA_013140935.1 Acidobacteriota bacterium | reverse complement strand
TCACTCGATAAAACCTCCTTCCGCGAAAACATCCTCGTCACGCACAAGGGCTTGAGCGGCCCGGCCATTCTGCAAATTTCTTCTTATTGGCAAGCCGAAGAGTCCGTCGCCGTGAATCTCTTGCCCGATACCGACGCACTCGCGTGGCTCACCGCCGAACGCACGAGCCAAAAAGAACTCAAGACATTGCTCGCGCACCACTGGCCGCAACGTTTTGCCCAAGCCTGGGCCGTTGCATACGCGAGCAACAAACCTTTGAATCAATACAGCAACAAAGAACTCAATACGCTCGCCGCACAACTCAACGCCTGGCAACTCACGCCCGATGGAACCGAAGGCTTTCGCAAAGCCGAGGTTACCGCTGGCGGCGTCAGCACTGACGAGTTGTCTTCCAAGACGATGGAAGCGCGCCGTGTTCCCGGCCTCTATTTCATCGGCGAGGTCGTAGACGTTACGGGTTGGCTGGGCGGTTATAACTTTCAATGGGCGTGGGCTTCAGGACATGCAGCCGGGATGAATCTTTAAGTACAGCAGTTTTTGTTCGGGACTCGTGGCGATTCGCATGGTTTGCACTTAGAATGCGCGGCGCAGGGCGGGTCTTTCATCCGCCCATTTCATATCACGACAACCGAGGAATTACAGAAGATGCAAGTGATCGAACGACGCGAGTTCATCAAACAGGCTGGGCAGGCCAGCTTAACTGTGGGAGCGATGGCGATGACGACTGAGTCAACGGCATCAACCGCTGGCGCCAAACCCTTATTTCAAATTTCGCTGGCACAGTGGTCGTTGCACAAATCGCTGTTCAGCAAACAACTCGACAACCTCGACTTTCCCAAGATGGCGCAGCAGTTCAGCATCTTCGCAGTTGAGTACGTCAATCAGTTTTTCAAGGACAAGGCCAAAGACAAAACCTATCTCGCCGAATTGCTCAAGCGCAGCAAAGACCACGGCATCGAAAACCGCCTGATTATGATTGATGACGAAGGCGACCTGGGCGACCCCGACAAAGCGCGCCGCCAACAAGCCGTCGAGAATCATTATCAATGGGTCGAAGCCGCGAAGTTTTTGGGCTGCCAAATGATTCGCGTCAACGCCGAAAGCAAAGGCAGCTATCAGGAGCAACAGGAACACGCCGCCGACGGAGTGCTCAAGCTCACCGAATTCGCCGCGCCGAACAAGATCGGCATTGTCGTAGAAAATCACGGCAGCCTTTCATCGAACGGCAAGTGGCTCGCAGGCGTGATGAAACTCGTCAATCACTGGAATTGCGGTACGCTGCCTGATTTTGGAAATTTCGATGTGTCGCCGACGGAAAAGTACGACCGCTATCAAGGGGTGACGGAGATGATGCCTTTCGCCAAAGCCGTCAGCGCCAAATCGCACGACTTCGATGATAAGGGCAACGAGATTCACACCGACTATCGCAAGATGATGAAGCTCGTGCTGGCGGCGAAATACAGCGGCTTTGTCGGCATTGAATACGAAGGCGAAAAGATGAGTGAAGCCAACGGCGTTCGTGCGACGAAGAGGTTGCTGGAAACAGTTCACGACGAATTGATGAAAAAGAAAGCATAGCGTGTGGTGCGCCAGCGTCCCGCTGGCGCACCGCCTGAGGACATCAGATGTTTCGATTGGACGCAGAAAAAACGGTGAGCTTTTGCGACGGATTGCGCCGCCGCGATTTTTTGCACGCGGGCGCGCTGAGCATGCTCGGTTTGGGCTTGAGCGATTTTATGGCGATGCAGGCGCAAGGCGCGGTCAACACTGACGAAGACAAAAACTGCATCTTCCTGATGCTGGTCGGCGGGCCGAGCCAGCTCGATCTGTGGGATATGAAACCCAACGCACCGTCAGAGATTCGCGGACCTTACAAGCCGATCAAGACGAACGTGCCGGGCATCGAGATCAGCGAAATCTTCCCGAACATGGCGAAGCACGCTGACAAATACGCGTTGATTCGCTCGGTCTATCACACGGCGGCGGCGGTTCACGACACCGGCCATCAGATGATGCAAACCGGACGGCTGTTTCAGAACGGCATCGAACATCCAAACATCGGTTGTGTCTTGTCTCAGATGCGCGGCGCGCGCGGCGACGCTCCGCCCCACGTGCTGCTGCCGCGTCCCATCGGCAACACCGGCGGCAACATGCCGCACGGACAAAGCGCCGGATTCTTAGGCAAACGTTTCGATCCCTTCGTATTAAACTCCAACCCGGAGACGCCGAATTTCAAAGTGCCGGATATGCTGCCGCCCGATTACATTTCGTCTGTGCGCACTGACCGTCGCCGCAAGCTGCGCGAGATGATTGATGGTTCGGTGAAAGAACTCGAAGCCAGTTTCGCTACGAATCAGGACGCGCGGTTGCTCGACGATAATTTCAATCAGGCTTACACGCTGATGTCTTCGGCCAAAATGCGCGAGGCTTTCGATCTCAGCAAAGAAAACGATAAAACCAAAGACCGCTATGGCCGCAATCGTTTCGGCATGAGTTGTTTGCTCGCGCGCCGCATGGTCGAACGCGGCGTACGCTTTGTGACGATCAATATGTTCGAGACGGTGTTCAACGAAATCACCTGGGACATTCACGGCTCGGCGCCGTTTAGCCCGATTGCCTGTTACCGCGATCTGGTCGGGCCGATGTTCGATATGGCTTACGCTTCGTTGGTGTCTGATTTGCACGAACGCGGCTTGCTGAAAACGACGATGGTCGTGGCGACGGGCGAATTCGGTCGTACGCCGAAGATCAATCCGGCGGGCGGACGCGACCACTGGCCGCAATGCTGGACGATGTTGATGGCGGGCGGCGGCGTCAAAGGCGGACAGGTCGTAGGCGCTTCGGACGAAATCGGCGCTTATCCGAAAGACCGTCCGGTCACACCGGGTGAAGTAACAGCGACGATATGTCGCGGCCTCGGCATTGATCTCGATCACGAATTGACGGGCGTGCAAGGGCGTCCGATTCGCGTCGTAGAGCATGGCGTCAATGCGATCAATGAGCTTTTTTGAGGACAAGACCGCGAATGACGGAACCTTCCCTCAGCCCGATAAACAACTCACAAACACTTTCTGCCCACCCCCAACAGCGCGCAGGCCAGCCGCTGTTGTGGCTCTTGCTGATTTTGCATGCGGCGCTCTTTCTGGCGCAGCTTCCCACGATTTACGAATTCGCCACCTTCGCGGTCTTCGATCCCGGATCCGCTTTGCGCGCCGATCAACTCATCGCGCAAGGCTTCACGCCGACGATTGATTTCGGCTATCCCTATGGTTTGTTGCCGTTGATGATCGGGCGGGCTTTTTTTGCGTTGGTCGGGCGGACTCCGTTGGGCTATGTGCTGTTTATGTTTCTGGCCGAAGCCGCGCTCTTATGGGGCATCTGGCGTTTGGCGCGTAACTGGCATTGGCTGATCGCACTGTTCCTGCTCGCAGCGCTGCCGCACATCATCATTCCGGTTTATGTGAACCTGACCCATCCGTTGGAAGCTGCGTTGATAATTCACGCCCTGGTCGAGTTGGTTCGCGGGCAACATGCCAAAGCTTTGGCTATCGCTACGGCCAGCCTGTTCGTGAAACCAGTGATGGCTTATGTATTCGGTTTTTGGGTACTCGCCTTGTTGGTGGGGCAGGTTCGTACCTTGCCCAACTTCCGTGCGCGCTGGTCTTCGTTTTTTTCCATGTTGCGACCTGCGGCGGTGACGGGGATGGTTTGCGGGTCGATTTCCGTGATGCGTTTCGGCTGGAGTGCGACCGCCAACGCGCTGCTGCCGCTGAACGGCGCGCAAAGTTATAAGGCGCACGACTTCGGTTTTTTTGCGAATGGCCGCATCTTCTGGTTGCCCAAGCTGGGCAGCGCCGCGCAATTCGCCAGGTATTACGCGTTCACGCCCGCCGGTTTCTGGATCGTTTGCACCTTGTTGCTCGCCGTCTTCGGCTTTCAGTCGTGGCTGAAATGGAAGCAGACCCGCGAGGCGCAACTTCAAACGATGCTCGTCATCGCGGCTTGCCACTTCTGTTTCCTCTTCGGTTTTTTCGGCTGGCAAGGTTCGTGGACGTATTACTCTTCGTTGCTGATTACCGGCGTAGCCTTAGGCTGTGCCGTTCAGCGCGTGCGTCCTGCGTTGCTGGTCCTGTTGATCTTGCTCGCGTTGTCAGGCCACGCCGCGCGCTGGCAAAACACTGCCAACGCCTGGCGCTGGATGTCGCGCGCGCCGTCGTCCGCCGGATTGTGGGCCTTTGCCGACTTGCGCGACGAATGGGCCAAAGCCCGCACGCTGGCGGGTGAGCGAAAGATTTTCTATTTGAATAACGGCTGCGCCGAGTTGCTCTTCCCTGGCATTGACGCCCCGGTCAGTTTCTTTCTGGCTCCCGGCTCGCAAACGCCCGGTGAATTTGAACGCATCCGCACGCAACTGAAAAACGCCGCCGTCGTCGTGACTTACAATCAATCGCCGGTGCTTGACCCGTGGAATTTTGAAGAGTTCGCCGATGAACGAAAAGCATTTGTGGAAACCTGGCATGGGGTGTATTTAACCGTTCACGAACGCCATTAAATCGTTTTACGGTTAAGCCGTAACACAGGTCAGTGAATTGTTTTAAGAGAGGCATTTATGGTTACAGCTTTAGCACAACCCAAAACCAAAGAGACTCGACGCGCGCAAATTCCTGAAAACTACCCGCGTGAAGCCGACTTACCCAGCGAGTATCATCCTATGGAAAATTCTCTACACGCCGATCAGGTTCGCTTACTCATCACGATTTTGCAGTATTACTGGCAAGGCCGTCAGGACTATTTCATCGGCGACAACTTGACGATTTTTTACAGCCTCGAACAAACCAAGAAAAACGAGTTTCGCGGCCCGGACTTTTTCGTCGTAAAAAACACCAGCAACCGCCCACGCAATTCTTGGGTTTACTGGGAAGAAAATAAATTCCCGGAAGTCATTATCGAACTGCTCTCGCCGGGAACAGCGACACAGGAT
>JABFSD010000763.1 GCA_013140935.1 Acidobacteriota bacterium | reverse complement strand
ATGTTTGCCGTGCAGCACAAATGTTTCGAGAGTGAAAATACTATGTCGTTATCAGACGATTGTAAACCCTAAATTTCGGGGGGTCTTGAACAAAGGAAAAGCCGCACCTAAGATGCAGCATCATTTCGCCCGAACGTATTCGCCAAATCTTGAGGGAGAATCCATTTCACCGATGCAATTAAGCGAACTCGCTGCGCAGTTGGGTTGTCAGGTCGCAGGCGATGGCATGACTGAAATCACTGGCGTAGCCACGATTGAAGCGGCAGCGGCAGGCGAGCTTACGTTTTTGAGCAACGCGAAATATACGCGGCATTTGGCGAAGACAGCAGCGGCGGCCATCGTGTTGCAAGACGCGGCGGCTTTGCCTGCGGGCAAAGCCGGATTGATTTCGACCAATCCTTATCTGACGTTTGCTCAGGCATTGAATTTGTTTCATCCAGCGCGTGTTTATTCGGCGGGCGTTCACGCTACGGCCAGCGTTTCCCCGCTGGCTCAGTTGGGGGAAGGCGTGAGCGTTGGCCCTTACGTCGTGATTGAAGACGGTGTGGAAATCGGCGACCACGTCGTCATTCATCCGCATTGCGTGATTTATCCGAACGCGAAAATCGGCACGCACAGTTTGCTCCACTCACATTGCGTAGTGCGTGAGGCATGCGTGTTAGGCGAGCGAGTCATTCTGCAAAACCACGTGACGATTGGCAGCGACGGGTTTGGATTCGCCAAGCAAAGCAACAAGTCGTGGTACAAGATCAATCAGGTCGGCAACGTCGTGATCGAAGACGACGTTGAGATCGGTGCAGGCTCCACCATTGATCGCGCCACTATTGGTTCGACGGTTATCAGACGAATGGTAAAGATAGACAATCTGGTGCAAATCGGTCACGGTTCAAGCGTGGGCGAACGCACGATGTTGTGCGCACAAGTCGGTTTAGCGGGCAGTTCGCATATCGGCCAGGATGTTATTCTCGCGGGGCAAGTCGGCGTCGCCGGGCATTTGACGATTGGCGACGGCGTAATCGCTACGGCACAAACCGGCATTCCGAGTTCGGTCGAGGCGGGACAAACGATTTCCGGCTATCCCGCAATCAACAACCGCGAATGGCTGCGCGCGTCGGCGGCTTATCCGAAATTGGCGCAAGCCTTGAAAGAGCTGCGCGCATTGCAGGAACGCATAAGAGCTTTAGAAGAAGCGCACGCCGCTTCTCTTCACATGACAAAATTATCTTCTGAATTATAGGCGGAATTACTGAATGAGCATTAAGGTTGAGAATCAATCTACGCAAAAGTTACCCAAAGACATTGAGCAGCTCGTAGAAAACATCCTGGGCGTCGTGCCCGGCGAACACAAACGCGGCCTATCACGGCTGGTTTTCGTAGATCAAATCAAACTCGATTCGCGGTTATCAGGTTATGCCGAGCAGGCACAAAATCTGCCTGCGCTTTATCATCCCAAGCAAGGCGGTTCGCAACCGTGGCTCGAAGTCGCGGCGGGCGTTTTGTTGATGGCGAATGAAAGCTGGGCGAAACGCTATGCCGCGAAAGCGGCATTTAAGGCGAATCTGGCTTCTTCGGTCTATTCGCTGGTCGCTCAGCATTATCACTTCACACTGTCGCACGGCATCAAGAAGAATCAATACGAAGGCAAGATTCGCGCTTATGTCGAGAAATACCATCAGACGTGGCGCGAGAGTCAGAACGATTGGCGGGCGAAACTGTTCAACCCGCTGCGGCCTTATATCGAACGCATCGCCAAGTGGCTGAATAAAAAAGTGCAGGCCGAACAGAAACGCGCCAGTTGAGCTTCGTCACCAGTACGTCACCAAAAAAAACAAAACGCTTACCGATCAACTCGGTAAGCGTTTTGTTTTGATAAGCGACCCGTACGGGATTTGAACCCGTGTTATCGCCGTGAAAGGGCTTATTAGGCAGTTTGTTAGCGTTGGCTTGAGTTTGCATAAGTTCGTATTTATCCAATGTTTACAGGCTCTTTCGCGCTTTCAGTTTTAGTATGCGTTAAGTCGGTTTTGTACCTGTTTATGCGTCCTATCGTTACCACAGCGTTACCGTGCTTCGTTTCCGAACGCACGCTCAAAGTGTCGCGGTCGCCTTGCGTCGCCCGCTGCGTGGAAGCGGCGTCACATGCACTTCAATGCGTTGATTCAACTTGCTCAACATTTGCAGTAGCTCGCCGACTGGCGCTTTCACGAAGTCACCATTTACCAGGCCAGTCGCCAACGGCAATGGAATGCCCAGCGTGCGCGCCGTCTGCGCCGCCGTCCATCGCTTGCGTTCCAGCAAACGATGCAATTCATAAACGAGCTTGGCTTGAAGTTGTAACTCTTCCGCATTGGGGCGGCCCAAGTCAGCGAAGACGTTGCCGCTACTTTTGATGATCTTCATGCTTCATTCCCTCATAGTGTTTTTGCGCCATCTTCAGCCGGCGCTTGATTAGTTCGACATCCGCTTTCGGCGTAGCAATGCCGGATTTCGATTTCTTTTGAAAAGCGTGCAACACGTAAACCACACCCTCAAATTTGACGGTGTAAACGGCGCGGTAGGTATCGGTGTTGAAGTCTTCGACAATCTCGATTGCGCCACGCAGATCGCCGCGCAGCAACTTTGCCTTGCGCGCCATCCCACCGAATTGCGCCGCACTCAGCGCGAAACCGAAGGCGTCCTGTACTTCGTCAGGAAAGGTGCATAGCTCTTTGTGTGCATCCCCCAACCAATAAAGCGGCTTCTCGGTTTCCTGTAGTTTGGCGCGCATCGGTCTACGCCTTCCCTTTCTTCGTTTTGGCCTTCTTCGGCTTCGCCGCCGTCGCCTTGCGTGCGCGCTTCGGCTTCGCTTCGGTCGTAGCCGTCACTACTTCAGCCGCGCCGGTTGCCGATTCGCCTTCGTCTTTCGGCTTCGGCGGGCGTCCGGGCTTTCGATCCGCTACAAGCGCCAGGTCTGATTCGTTTATCAAATACGCCCTGCCTATTTGCTGCGCTGGCAATTGCCCGGCACGAACCATCTGACGAATGCGCGAATCGTTGACACCTAATTTCTCAGCAGCTTGTTGTGTGCTTATCCATTCCATAGCCTATTTTGTAGCACGGAAAAAAATATACCGCAATAGGTAAGATTCCACTTGACGAACTCTACCGGTAACGGTAAGATTCTCTTAGCAGTCGGCAATGACGCCGCAAACGAAAGGCAAGGCAATGATTCTCAACACTGCAATCTGGCAAGCGGTCATCAACGAAGCAAAGGCGAAATGCGGCGCGCATCCCTTATGGCTGTCGGCGATTGATCGTGCGGTTGTCGAAATTGAAAAATCTCGCTACTGGTCGTTTGTTGAAGGCGTCTTAACAATTCAAAGCCTCACGTCGGCCAAGCTCTACAAGGTTGACGGCGCGCATACGTGTGAGGCGACGGCATTCAAGAAACCGTGTAAACACGTTGCTGCCCGTCGCCTGATGCAGTTGTATTTCGAGTCATTGGGCAACGTCGCGCCGGTTGCCGACGAAGCGCCCGCCGTCGCGCCTGAAATCGCGGCGATGCGTATGCGCGAAGCTGAACGCGCTTCAGCGGTTCTCATTCGCTCTTACAAAGGCAAGCGCGAGTTTTATGGATCAATTGAAATATGAAGGGAGTAACAGCAATGGAAGAAACCACAAAAACAACCAACACCGTCACCAAACTGGCACGATTCGTCATCAACGGCGAACTTGATGGCTTCCCCTTTGAAGTGAGTTTCAGAGGTAAAGCTGAAGTGCTGTCGGCAACAGTCGCCAAGCTCAAAGCCGCAGGCGCAACGTCGCCGAAGGCCAGCACGCCAACCGTGACGAACGCGAGCGCCGCGCCGGATGCGCCGACGCACTGCCCGATTCATAACGCGAAACTGAAGCCGTCACGCAAACCGGGCACTTTTTACTGTCCGAAGAAAGACGGCGACGATTATTGCGATTTCAAACACACGATCTAAGCAACGAAGCCGCGCAGCCCATCGGCGAACGGCTGCGCGGCTTCCCCCTCAAAGTTCGCCACAACACTCGAAAGGAAACAAACCACTATGCAAACCCAAACCTCTGCGCTCGCCAATCGGCACGGCTTGCGCGCCTTGCCAACCCTGAAACAGCGTTGCACCTTTGCTGACGTTCCGCGCCTATCGGCGGCATTGGTCGCGGAGTGCCGCACCGCCGAACAAGGTGACGAAACAGACGCCGCAGAATTGAACCGCTTCATGCTTGCGTTTGTGCGGGTGACTGATGAAAGCGATTTGTTCAACCCCGAAATTATTTCAGTTTTGGGGACAGTGATTTACGCGCTTGATGTTGCTGAAACCCTGCGCCAAGCCGGTCAGACGGTCGCGCGCGAAGAAATTTTGTCAGCAGTTTTGAGTGGCATAGATGCCACTGGAAAGGCGGAATGATGGAAACGCAAAAAAGCGCCCGCAAACAGTATTACGATCCCGTTCCGATAAATGCGCTTTTCGGTGCGGCGCGCGTGATTCCTGAACTACGGGCAGTTAGCTCGCGTGTTGGGTTAGCGGAGTACATCGGCAGAAGCTCTGTAACTGTGAGAACGGTTTTGGATGGCACATGCACGAATTTGGATTTAATTGAGGAAGTCGTGGCCGTGCTTACGCTTGGTAAGAAAACAATCCGCGTCGTGATCGTAGACGCTGAACAGGAGTTAAAAAACAATGAGCAACTCGAAACAAAAACAACTTGAATCAGTTCCGCCGGTCTTGGCCTGTCTGAATGGCTCAGATTATCAAATGGAACGAATCGCCACGGGCGAACGGTGGCGCGGTCACGTGGTGTTGTCGCGTCCGCGTGAATTCGTTTTTTATTTCAATCAGGCGAAAACGTTTCGCCGACTGCCGCAAGCGGACTTTCGGCTATTCCCTATCGAATAACGCGAAGGGCTTCCAAACGCTAGAAACGCTTGAAAGCCCTCTGTAACGATCAACACGCCCAAAGGCGCGCAGACCACTAC
>JABFSD010000366.1 GCA_013140935.1 Acidobacteriota bacterium | reverse complement strand
GCGTGCCGGACTGGAACACATTCGCCTCAATTACGAACTCGAACACCTTTACCATCAATTTTATCGCGTCGTGAGACGCAAGCACGTTGAGCGTTGGCACGCCTACTTCTCTAACTCCGCCAGAATGCCTATCTGTTGATTGCCGCGAATGACGACGGTGCGCGTCCAGACCTGGTAGCCTTCGGCTTCGAGGCGCAACTGATGTTCACCCGCGCTGACCGCGAACGAGTGCGGCGTGTTGCCCGCGAATTTGCCGTTCACAAAAATGCGGGCTATCGCGGCAGGACTTTTCACGATCAACAACCCGGCGGTGGCGGTGGGCTGCAATGCGAGCGGCTGGCCTTTTTCGCTGGCAGATTTTTTGGACGACGCGGTAATGGCATTTCGTTGCGCGGGTTTGGCAGACGTCCCGGCGGCTTCGACCGGACGGACGGCGCTGGCGACGTCGTTGACACGGGTCGCGGCGCTTTGCCAATTCACACGTTTATAAGCGACGAAGGCTCCGGCAAAAACGCCGATGACTACCATCCATTGCATGGCTTGCCAGCCGATTTCGAACAGCTTGCGGCTGTGCAAGCGCGGGCCTTTGCGACGTAAGGCGGCGGCGCGTTCGGCGCGTTCTTTTCGGTCGGATTTCGCCGCTTTATCGGCAGCCGCCATCAGTTCGCCGGTCGCCTCCCACGGGAGTTCGGCGCGACAATGGGGGCAATAAAAATTATTCGGGGGGACGTCGCCTTTGCACTCGGGGCACTGCATAAACTTTTCTCGTTTGGGTGAATTGGGATGCCGCAGGTGAAGGGATGAAAGTCGAGGCAAGGACTGCCTCAAACGCACGGCATCCTGCCACAATTTACGAAGCCTTGAAAAGATAAAACTTCGCCGCCGCGTAGCTTTACGGCTTCACAAGCTCGCGCAAATGGGCTACATATTGATTTACCTTTTCCATTTCCCCTATTCATTTATCTTTTCACTGAGGAATTCATGCGTAAGAAGTTAGAACTCTGGTTCGAATCGTGGTCGGTCTATTACGAACGTTTGCGCGTCGCCCACGTGCTGATGTTCGCATTGTTGTTGATCCTGTTGGGCTGTCTGGCTTGTTCGTCAAAAGCGAACGAGCCTGCGCCTAAGTTGGGCGATCCTGTAGTTTCAACAACGCCTGTCGCGCCTGTCGCATTGCCGACTGAAGTTACCAAAGAAACTAAAAATCCGCTGACCGATTTGGCGGCGGCCAGTGCGAAAGGCAAGCCGCTGTTCGAGCAAAACTGCGTGTTCTGTCACGGCGCGACTGGTGCCAGCGAAGGCGCGTTCGAACCAAAACCGCCTACGTTAAATGCGGGAGACGTTCCGCAAGACCCCGACGGCGAAATCTTTCTGACCATCAAAAATGGCAAAGGCAAAAGCATGCCTGCGCAAAAGCGGCTGACCGATGAGCAAATCTGGCAGGTCACGGCTTATGTGAGAACGCTGGCGAAAAAATGACAGGAAAAAGAATTTAGCCACGAAGGTACACGAATTTTTACGAATCAATCATGGCCTTTGTGTTGATTCGTGTAATTCGTGGCTAAAGTCTCTGTTGTCCCCGAAACCCCGATGTCCGACCCACGCAAACCCACCGTCCTGATCGTTGACGACCAGGAACCCATCCGCAAGCAGCTCTATTGGGCGCTCGAGGAAAATTACAACGTCGTGCAAGCGCCCTCGCGCGCACAGGCGATGCAGCTTTTGCAGCAAACGCCGATTCACGTCGTCCTCACCGACCTGCACATGCCGCCCAACGAACAGGACATCAGCGAGGGTCTCGGCGTACTCGAAGGCGTCCGCCGTTTTAATCCGGCCATTCCTGTCATCGTCATTTCAGGCGATGACGAACAAACCACCGCCACCAAAGTCGTGATTCAAAACGGCGCTTTCGATTTCTTTCTCAAGCCATTCAATTTAGATCACGTGCAATACATGGTCGGACGCGCAGCCAATCACCATCGCTGGTTTCAGGACTATCTTGCGCTGCGCAACGAAGAGCGCACCAAACACAGCGTCGTCGGCTCAAGCCCTGCGCTCACACGCATTCTCGATCAAGCCCACGCCGTCGCCGACACCAACGCGACGTGTCTGGTCACGGGCGAATCCGGCACGGGCAAAGAAGTGCTGGCGCGCTTCATTCATCAAACCAGCCCGCGCGCCAAACACCCTTACATTGCCTGCAACATCGCCGCGCTGCCTGAAAGTCTGATCGAATCGGAACTCTTCGGCCACGAGAAAGGCGCTTTCACCGGAGCCGCTACGCGCCGCGAAGGCCGCTTTGAACTCGCGCACAACGGCACGCTCTTCCTAGACGAAATCGGTGAACTCACGCCCGCGATGCAGGTCAAGCTGTTGCGCGTATTGCAGGAGCGCCAGTTCGAGCGGCTGGGCGGCAAAGAAGTTTTGACCGTAGACATTCGCGTCATCGCCGCCACCAATCGCAACCTCGAAGAGATGGTCGAGAACGGACAGTTTCGCGCAGACCTTTATTACCGCCTGAACATCGTCCAACTCGAATTGCCGCCCTTACGCGAACGCCCTGAAGACATTCCGATTCTCGCCAATCACTTCGCCACCAAAGCCGCGCGTAAGCACGGACGTCCGCCCGTCAATTTCACAGCGGCGCTGTTGCAACGGCTGCAAGCCTATCGCTGGCCCGGCAACATCCGCGAACTCGAAAACATCATCGAACGCGCCGTCGTCATCAGCGGTTCGCCCGTGCTGGACGAAACCGTATTGCCCGAAAAGATTCTCGCGCAAAGCCTGCAAAACCCTATGACGAGCGCGCCATCACAACCCGCAACAGCGAATGTTCCTGCCGCGCCGACCATCGGCATTACGCTGATCAATAATCTGTTGCCGCCCGACCTTTCGTTCGAGACCGCCATTCAAACGCTTAAACGCGATCTGGTCAGACAGGCGCTGGTCGAATGCAACGCCTCGCGTTCAGAGGCCGCGCATCGGCTCAAAATCAGCCGCCAATACCTGCATCGGCTCATCAATGAATTGAATGTGGAAGGGTAAGATCAGTGTGCGTTAAAGGCGTAATCACGTGGTAAGATGACGGCAAGTCGTAAATCAGTTTTTTAGTGGAGGTTAAGTTATGAGCGTTGCGCAATTATGGAAGCAGGAAGATTTCCCCATTGTTTATGAGGGTGGAGAACCTAAGGCCGTTATCGTAGATGTCGCGTCGTTCGCCCAAATCGAGTTACTGCTAAACAACTTTTTGAATCGTGACTCTGAGCCGGAAGATGCACTGCTCATTGAATCAGGTATCCTGACAACCTTGGTGTCTCGCGCTAAACAAGAGCCTCCCACAGCCGACTGGCGACAAGAACTCGATGAGCTATAACATCCACTTAACCCAATCTTTCAAGCAAAGCGTAAAGCGCCTCGGCAAACGTTACCGGCACGTAAAGGACGACGTAAGTAAGGTTATTGAATCGCTCGCACACACACCAACCGCAGGCGCATTGATTCCAGGCAGCGCTGGTGTACGCAAACTACGCGTAAATAATTCTGACATGGCAAAAGGGAAAAGCAGTGGCTATCGCTTGCTTTACCTGATGAGCGACTCGCCTGATTCGAAGCTCTATCTGCTTTTGCTCTACGCTAAATCCGATCAAACGGACGTTACAAAAAGAGATTTGGATGAGCTGATAGAAGCCCTCAAAACCGAAACCGCTGTTACCGACACGCAAGGCGACGCACCTTCAGAAGGTAGTCCAACCATCACGAAAACGCCGGAATAAACTTCAAACAAACCGGCGCACCCAACGCCACCGTGTGTTCCGTAGCCTTCAGCAATCCGGTTTTCACATCAATGCGAAACACGACAATGTTGTTCGAGCGTTGATTCGCCACCAGCAAAACCTGTCCGGTCGGATCGATACCGAAATTGCGCGGCCAGTCGCCGCGTACCGGTTCGTGGCCGACAAGCGTGAGTTTTTTGGTCTTGGCGTCTATGGCGTAAATCACAATGCTGTTGTGTCCGCGATTGGAACCGTAAACGAACTTGCCCGTTGGGTGAATGTGAATGTCGGCGCAATAGCTCGTGCCTTTGAAATCGACGGGCAGCGTCGAGATGGATTGCACTTCGCTGAGCGTGCCGCGCGCCGCGATGTATTCAAACATCGTCACCGTCGAGTTGAGTTCGTTGATGACATAAGCAAATTCATTATTCGGATGAAACACGAAATGACGCGGCCCCGCGCCAGGTTTGACTGCGCCGAAGCCGTGCGCAACGAGTTTCCCCAACTGCGTGTCAATTTTATAAATCATCACTTTATCCAGACCGAGATCGGGCACGAAGGCGTGTTTGCCCGCCGCGTCCACGATGACGCAATGCGCATGCGGTTCGGTTTGACGTTGCGTGGCACCTTTGCCGGTGTGTTGGGCTACGTCAGACATCGCGCCGAGACTGCCGTCCAACTTGACTGGATAAATCGCCGCGTTGCCTCCGCCGTAATCGGCAATCAATACGAACCGCCCCGAAGGATGCACGGTGATATGCGCGGGTACGCCGGGCGCGGGCTGTTGATTGAGTTGCGTGAGTTCGCCGGTTTGCTGGCTAATTGAGAACGCCGTCACGCCGCCGTTTTTCTGGCCGTTGAATTCGCCGACTTCGTTCGCCGCATAAAGAAAGCGTCGCTTCGCATCTATCGCCAGAAAGGCCGGACTCGGACTTTTCGCCAGACTCGACGGCTTGAGTTCGCCCGTCGCCGCGTTGAAGCGATACACATAAACACCTTCGCTCTTGGTTTCGGCGTTGGTGTAAGTGCCGACATATAGCAGCCATTCATTCGCGGCAGCTTCAACCAACGCGACGCCTGCGGCAATGGCGGCCAGCGAATGACAAAACGTACGACGAGACAGCGATTCAGTATTCATGACAAATTACCTCGGCAAAAGATTGGATTGGAAAAGCAGCTGGACTATAAAACGGATGATGCAGGGTGAAAAGTGG
>JABFSD010001071.1 GCA_013140935.1 Acidobacteriota bacterium | reverse complement strand
GCCTTGCCACAACTCGGTGCGGGTACTGCATTCGTGGCACCCGCACCGAGTTGTGGCAAGGCAGTCTGGGCCGACAGGACGCTCGTCCCGACGTAAGACGTTCTGCTTTTTTGAGCAAATCGTTAGGCGCTTTTCTTTTTCTGCCAAAGACAGCTTGTTATTCGACTTTCGGCCTTGTTCATTTCACTGCCTCCGAGACGCCTGCCTCAAACTGTTTGACGTTCTCTTGAAACAAGTTCGCCAAATGTTTGGCTTTCGCGTCGCGCTACCTACTGCGCGGCTTCAGTACTTCGGGCGGCGCACAGGAAAGAGGGCGGCATTTCTTTGAAGAAACGCCGCCCTCTTTTTTTGAAGCTGTCTTGCCTCGCGCTCGGCCTTGTTAGAGAATCTAGCCCGTTCGTTGCTCTCTCGTTTCCCCCAACCTTAACCACAACATCAACGGTCAAGATTTTTGCCAAACTCGTTCGATGAGGGGAAACCGCAGAGACAATTGCCTCAGAACCCCGGTCAATTTTCCTGGCACTGGTTTCACTCTCACCGCTATAGCTCAACAAAATTTTCGGAAGGAGCCACTGTGTCTCATGTCAACAAACCAAACCAAACCAAACCAAACCAAACCAAACCAAACCAAACCAAACCAAACCAAACCAAACCAAACCAATTGATACACTTGAGCAGTTACTAAACGCAGCGATTTCGATGGAAGAGTTTTTAGCGACGGTTTCAGACCGGCGCATCAGGCTGACCCTTCCTTTGCTTCGCGACAAATTCGCTAAGGGTTGGGGATACAAAAAACTGGGCAAGCGTTTCAAGCTTACAGAAGAACGCTTCCGTCATTTGTTCCGAGATCAAGTCGGTGCGGGTTTGCGGGAATATCTTTGTGAAATCAGATTACATCACGTTAGGCGACTGCTCGAAACGACAGAGTTGAACCTGAGCAAGATCGCAATCAAAGTCGGATTCTCGAATGAATTGAAGCTCCGTCGCGCTTTCAAGAAGAAACATGGCATCAACCCTTCTGAGTATCGCGACAACGCAGCCGGAAATGTCGCAAGATAGCCGGAAATGTCTCTAGCATTGCCTAGCAGCCTGTCGGAGAACCCGGTTTTCTGTCCGAAAAGGCGGGGTCACATACCCAAGACTGCTCGTAAGTTGTTGATTCTTCGTCAACCGATTGCGCCCTTTCCGACTTCTCCGACAGGCTGCTAGCTGGTTCGGCTAAGGTTTCGCCCGTCACACCCAACAGTTATGGCGAGATCGCTTTTTTGTGGAATCATCCCTTCTGCCTGAAATTAAGCGCGATTTTCTCCACCGCAACGCCTACCGGTTTTCCCGGTGCCCCAGGTTCTTTTCCCCCTACTCCCTCATGCAAACTGTGCCGCCGCGAATGCTGCGGCATTAACTCAAACGAAAAGAATTCTAAAAGGAGAATTACCATGACCACATCACGTTACCAACACAGCGCATTTTCACTGCTGTCAGTTCGCGGTTTTGCAACCAAAAGAGGATGTTACGCGAATAAGTTATTGTTACTTTTCGTAGCCCTTTCACTGATGCCAATTATGGCATTGGCGCAATCAGATGATGTAAAAATTCCGCGCATGACTGAAAAGATGTTTCTTGAAATTACAAAGCTGAATCGCCCCATTCGCAATGAGGCATTTGAGCAACGCCTTCACGAATCGCAAGAAGCTGCCCGCCTTAAATCTGCCCGGGGGTCTGGCGGGATTGCCTCGGCGATGGCTACCCCTACACCATCGGCTTCAATCGTCAATACAGCAACTCAGCTACATTGCCTTAATTCCACTGCCGGTCAATCAAATCGCTGCACGGATGGGCAATTCGTGACTGCCTATGTCAGCCCCCAGCCGACTACTGATTTAGGGGCTTTTAGCCCGTGGAAAACAGTCCTTAGCGATGGGTTCAAACTTCGATTTGATACATGCACCACTACGTCACCAACCGCCAAAGATACGGCGATTTTGGGTGTATTTGACTTAGGGGGATATTATCAAATCAACGCGTATGTGCCAGGGAGCAATATAGCTACAAAGGGCGAGCAGTTCGGGCAGTGTACTGGAGTTACAAGCCAATCTAACGTCTCATTTAATGTGATGGCTCCTCTAGGAACCCCTTTCTACGCGGCTAACACGTCTCTTCCTGCTTTTCCTAATTTCTTCATATTTACAGGAATGAACCTCAGGACACCAGGGCTCTTTACCGAAGATGGAAGCGGATATGGGGCTCCAGCAGGGTTTCATTTCAAGTGGAATACAGGGGCACTTACTCCACTTTCAACCTGCAATAGTAATCCTAATTTATGCCCAGTTACTACTGGCGGGCAGCCTAACTTTTTAGTCATTTACACAACGGGCGCTGAAAACATGCAATGTAACGTTCCTGCGAATACTACGACGCCTCCGTTTTATCCGGCGCAACCTGCTTGCCCGATCACCAACAATCCCGTTACTGGGCAAAATGTGGGTTTCAAGATTGGCGCTAATGTGCAATACGCGATAAACCCAACTTACATTGGAGAAGTATTTCTTGGACAGGAACAGTGGAATGTACCACTTAACACGCTGCCCCATGGTCGCTACGCAATTACTGCTAGGTTTGGAGTTAGTGACCTTGCGGCGCAAAATTTGTCCGTTGCTTTTGGCCACGGAAACTAAATCAAAAGACCGCTTGGAATAGAGAGTTTTCTGCCGTACAAGTATTTGTGCGGCAGAAAATTTGCTACTTTGGGCAAAGAGCAAATTAATTTGGAAAAGAGGCGGTATAAGTAAATGAAAGAAACGACGAGGTGGGGACAATTGATTGCGTCCGTTTTTTTGAACGTTTTGTGTTCGTGTCTGATAGCTGCGCAAAGCAAATGGCCTGCTTTTGAGACGGTCTCTCACGACATCTATCCAAATGTGGCAAGCGGAAAAATTCTTGGGTTTTCCGGTTGTTTGAGGTTGCTGGACGGACGCATTTATTGTGCGGGTGCGACAGTTATAGATGCGTCTGCTAAGTTTGTGCCAAGCGCGGAAACGGCGATTTTCGACCCGCGAACCAGTGCTTGGAAGCAGGCTGCGCCGTTGGCGGAAGCACGACGGTTACAGGTTATGAGTCTATTGCCGGATGGCCGTGTGCTGATGGCCGGGGGCTATAATGGGATACCTGATTCAAGCGGGTATCCCATCAGCGCCGTGCAAAGTGCGGAGATTTACGACCCTTATAACAATCGCTCCGAACGAATCGCCACGCCAGATTATAATTGGAGAGCGATGTACAGTGCATTATTGGTACCACCGGTCAGTATTCTTTTACCTGACGCACGTCTATTAATTATTTCGCGACAGTCGGGGGGCGTTGATTCATCAATCATACTGGACTGGAAAACTGGACAAATTGAACGAGTTCCTAATCCACCTCTCCATTCAGGAATCCGAATTTACGTTCTGAGCTTGCTGGGGGATGGAAGGGTTTTGTTATCTTCACACTTATATGAACAGACGGGGATGGGAGTCGTAGATGCTGCTCCAGTGTTGGGAATTTTCGACCCGGTTGCCAAACAGTGGACGCAAATAACCTGGCCTGACCCAAAGAAGTTCTTGTACTGGGTATTGCTCCCATCGCCATCATTTCAATCCAGTATGCTAGGCAATCAATTAGTGGGTTACTATTTTGACACTAATTCGTCGCCCAAAAGTTATTTGACTTATCTTGATCTTGATAAAGGGTTAACGACCGGTTTTGAGATTACGCCGCTGACCGAAACCAGCGAACCGTTAATTACAATGGCACCCAGTGACTGGGGCGAGATTTTGGTGAGTGGCAGAGATATATATCCCGAAAATAAAGACCGCATCTATAACGTCCATAATCAGTCAGTAACTTACCTTGCGACTCCCAAAGAGCCGCGTGGAGCTATCCCTTTGGCGAATGGCGATTTTTGGGGCCTCGATTATCGTTATGCTAATCAGGCAGATAACCCATTAAATGCGGTAGTTACCAGTTCAGGCAGCTACGCCATTAAACCGTTTGCGCGCGGTTCGTTAATCACGCTGTTCGGCGACAAGATGGTCGAAGGCCAAGGCGTGCCGGAAATGTCATTGCTGACCACCACCAAAGAAAAATTGCCGGTACGGATGATTTATGCTTCTCCAACCCAAATTAACGCCGTATTGCCCGATCAGGAAGGCATTGAGGGGAGAGCCTTGCTGTGTTTGACCCAAGCGCAACAAACGAAATGCACACCAATCACGGTCGTAAGAACTGCGCCGGACGTGTTGACGGCGGATGCTTCGGGACGCGGCGCGGCGGCGGCACTCTTTTATCGTGCTAAAAGAGATGGTTCGATGGGGCGTTATGAACCTGTGACGACGCTTGAGAACGGCAAGCTCGTGCTAGTTCCCGCGCGTCCACCGGCGGAGGATGAAGTGTTGTTCTTGGTTTTATACGGCACGGGGTGGCGCAATCGCGCAGCCGCCAATGGCAGATTGAAAGAAGGCGTATCGGTTTATTGCAACGACACGGCGATGCAGGTTCCTTACGCGGGAGCGCAGGGTACGTTTTTCGGACTTGACCAGATGAACATTCAAATCCCGCCTGCACTCAAGGGCAGGCAGGTAGTGCAGGTGCTGGCAGACGGCAAACTCGCTAATCCGGTGGAAATCGCTTTACGCGATTAGCGACACACTCAAAAAAGCGAAGCGCCGAACGATCCCTTTGAAAATCGTTCGGCGCTTTGCTTTTTTGGGAAGCTACAATTTGTTACTCAGTTTTCGGCCCGGCCGCTTTCACCGCATCCGACACGCCCGCCTCGAACTGTTTGAAGTTCTTTTGAAACAAGCCCGCCAGATGATTGGCTTTCGCGTCATAAGCCGCTGCGTCGCGCCAGGTGTTGCGCGGTTTTAGCACTTCGTTCGGCACGCCCGGACAACTGACCGGTACATGAACGCCGAAGATCGGATCGGCTTCGGTCGCCACTTGATTGAGGCTGCCGTCGAGCGCAGCGCGTACCATCGCGCGGGTGTAAGCGATCTTCATCCGTTGGCCTTCGCCGTAAGGGCCGCCCGACCAACCAGTATTGACCAGCCAGCAAGTCGCGTTGTGTTTGGCGATGCGTTCGCGCAGCAACTCGGCATACACACCCGGATGATGAACCATGAAAGGTGCGCCAAAGCAGGTCGAGAACGTCGCCGAAGGTTCTTTGCCCAAGCCTTTTTCCGTGCCAGCCACTTTTGCCGTGTAGCCCGAAATGAAATGGTACATCGCCTGTTCGGGCGTGAGCTTCGCAATCGGAGGCAGCACGCCAAAGGCATCGGCGGTGAGCATGATGATGTTGCTCGGATGCCCGCCTTGTCCGCTCGGTTCATAGTTTGGGATGTATGAAATCGGATAGGCCGCGCGCGTATTTTCAGTCAGCGCGTTGCTGTCGAGATCGAGGCGCCGTGTGGTTTGATCCATCACTACGTTTTCGAGCACGGTGCCGAACCGCCGCGTGCAGGCATAAATATCCGGTTCGGCTTCGGGCGAGAGGTTGATGACTTTGGCGTAACAGCCGCCTTCAAAATTGAATACGCCGGTGTCAGACCAGCCGTGTTCGTCGTCGCCGATCAGGCGGCGTTCGGGGTCAGCCGATAACGTAGTCTTGCCAGTACCCGACAAGCCGAAAAAGATCGCCGTATCGCCGCCCTTGCCGATGTTCGCCGAACAGTGCATCGAGAGCGTATTGCGCAACGGCAGCAAATAATTCAACAACGTGAAGATGGATTTTTTCGTCTCGCCCGCGTAACTCGTCCCGCCGATCAAGATCACCTTGCGCGCGAAATTCATCAGGATGAACGTACCCGAAGTTGTGCCGTCAGTCGCCGGGTCAGCCATCAAGCTGGGCGTATTGATGACGGTGAATTCCGGCGTGTGATGGCTGGCTTGGGTTTCCCAGTCAGGCCGCACGAACATGTGGCGCGCGAACAAACTGTGCCAGGCATATTCGGTTACGACGCGAATCGGTACGCGATATTCGGGCGCGGCTCCGGCAAAGCAATCCTGCACGTACATCTCGCGTTGTGCGATGTGCGCCAACACTTTTTGATAAATGCGCTCGAAATTTTCTGCTGAGATTTCGCGGTTCACCTTGCCCCACCAAACGTGCTTTTCTGACGAGGCTTCGCGCACGATGAATTTATCGTTGGGCGAACGTCCGGTGTGTTGTCCGGTGTTGACGACGAGTGGGCCTAGATGTGCTACCTGGCCTTCGTTGCGGCGCATGACGTGTTCGTAAATTTCGCCGGCTGACAGATTCCAATAAGCGTGCTGCACCTTGATGCCTTGTTTATCCAAACCAAAAGAACTGGGATTCCAGCCAGACTGGCTCGGTGCTTTGACGGGACGGGGATCCATAGATGACGACTCCTTGTGTTGTGTTTGAATGACGAAGTAATGATGAAACGCGCTCGTTACCGTTCGCTTAAACGTCTGACGGTTCATAAGCCAAAAGAATGAGGCGATTTATCGTTTTTATTACGCGCAAGATAATCAACACCGGTTGTGTTGTCGAGGCGATAGACGAAAACGCGTTAAAGTGATTGATTCCTTTTGACTGAACCCTCAACGTCGTAAGATGGCGCAGCGATGCCGGATAACTTCATCGAAAAACGAAAAGAGAATTGGCGACGGTTGGAAGAGTTGACCGCGCAAGCTCGCAGCACGCGCGGCTTGCGATTGCTCGCGCGGCACGAAGTCCGCGAGTTAGGGCGCAGCTATCGGCGTGCGGCTTCTGATCTGGCGATTGCGCGGGTCGAGTCGCGCGATACGCGCTTGATAAGTTATCTCAACAATCTGGTGATTCATTCGCACGGATTGATTTATCGCGCCGAAGGGAAGGGCTTCAGCGCGATCAAAGAATTTTTCCGCGATGAGTTTCCCGCGACGGTGCGCGCGACGAAACGTTACACGGTGACGGTGATGGCGGTCTTTGTGGCGCTAGCGATTTTTTCGGGCGCGGCTACGTGGCGCAATGATGACTTCGCGGAGTTTTGTTATCTGAATTCATCCGCCATCAACGATGTGAAAACCGGACGCGAATGGTGGAAGGCGCTGAACAATTACGCTCCTGTCGGCGCGGCGCAAATCATGGCGAACAATATCGGCGTCACGTTGCGCACTTTTGCTATCAGCGTGATTCCGGTCGTAGGAACGATTGAAGCGTTGCGACCGACGGCGTTGCAGTTCGGCGCGATCAATGCGCTGGCGATCAAATACAAGATGAGGCAGAAGCTCTGGGGCTTCGTTGCGGGGCACGGCGTGCTGGAATTCGCCGCGATCTTTTTGGCCGGAGCCGCCGGGCTGATGTTGGGTTGGGCAATGCTTGCGCCGGGTGAACGTACGCGACGCGAAGCGCTGCTCGAAAAGGGCGGACAAGCCATCAAGCTGTTGGCGGGTACGGTTCCGATGCTGGTGATTGCCGGAACGATTGAAGGGTTTATTTCACCTGCGCCGCTGCATTGGGGATATAAAATTGCGGTGTCATTGATTACCGCGATTGGGCTGGCGGTTTATTTCATGAAACCTGACAGCCGCATAAAAAGTCAGCAGGGAAGTGTGTGACCGCTGTGCTATGCTGCGCGTCGTTGAACAACTGGAAGAAGGATTTCACCTATGAATAACCAATCAACGCATCTCACGATCTTGACCAAGAACAGTCTGTTTTCTTTTCTCGGCATTGTGAAAGCCGAACTCGTCGAAGACATGGACGACATCGAATTCGAAGGTTCAGAGGTCAAAGTCAACGGCAAGCACATCATCGCCATCGTCAAACACGATCCGCGCGAAGGCCAGCCTTTTCTGAAGCAATACGACACCAGCGGCGAAGCACTCAAATCTTATGAAGACGCCATCACGACCAGTCTAGATCGCGGCTGGAGCGTCGTCTATCGCGGCTTGCCGATGTATGGTTAATCAATTGCCCGAAGAAGAAATTCGACAGGATTGACGGGATTTTCAGGATTTACAGGATGATGCCGACGGTGACATTGCCTTACCTTCACAACAATCCTGTAAATCCTGATAATCCCGTAAATCCTGTCGAATTTCTTCTTCTCATTTCAGCCGCTTGATGACCTCGACACAGCCATAGCTTCCAATTCCAAGGCGCTTTGCACGACAGCATTTACCATTGAGTCTGGGGCGGATGAATGTTTCGTTGCCGTAACATCTGTTGATTGTTTTTCCACAGTCTGTGGAAAAACCTTTGCATAAATGAAACACGCGAGACACAGCGCGGCGAAGTCTTTGAAACAAAGGCGAGCAGAAGGGAAGTTGTTCATCGGGAATTCGTCCTCTCAGGAAGGTTGTTCGGTAGCGCGATCAAGCGCGTCGCTGACTATACGCACGGCGGTGTCGTTGATGTGTTGCCGCCATTCCTGGCGGTCTTCTTCGATGGCTCCGCTGATCAACAACAACCGGCGCAGGATTTCATTAGTGACGGCAACGAGGAATACGCCTTGCCCGGCTTGCTGGCGCAGGTGTTCGTTGTCGAGCAGCGCACGATCGCGGTCTTCGGTTTGTTCGAAGCGCGGAATCTGTTGGTCAAGTAATTCAAAGGCTGCGACAGTGAGTTTTTGTTGGCGTGTGTCGGCGAAGTTGTGCAAACGGTCGCGCATTTCCTGACTAAGCGTGAGTTCGATCAAGGGCGAAGCCAGTCGCGCGGCACTCGCCGAACCGCGCGCGCGCAACGCCCGCCAAAGCACCACCATCACGCCAATCCAATAACCGGCAAAGATCGAAGCCACGATGCTGAGGTTGACGCTTGACCAGCCGCTTTGTTGCAGGAACAGACAAACGATGGGAATCAGTGCGGGTACGACGACCAGCATGACGATGTAACGCCATACGCGCATTCTGCCTTCGGGGGAACCGTTTTGCTCTTCCATAACTCGACCTCTCGATTGATGGCCGCTGCGAACGCGGCGGCCTAAAGACGTGGGCATTATAGCTATTTGTTTGCGTCAAACCAGTCAAAACCTTGCAGGAATTTTGCAACGCACGCTGGACTCGCAGCGTCTTGACGAACGAAGATCACTTCCCTTCTCAACACATACAACTCGATCAACAAACCCGATCAACAGAAAGGATCGCTTTATGGCATCACATCTCTTTGGAGTTCGTAAGGCGCGCGTCATCGGCGCGAGCCTGTTATTTTGTTTGGCTGCTACCTGGTTTGCTCTGCGTCCGCAGCAGGCGCAACAAGCCGCCGCCGCTGCGCAAGCCAAACGCGCCTTGACGCATCAGGATTACGACGCGTGGCGTTCGATCAACGGCACGACGCTCTCGCGCGACGGCAAGTATTTGGGCTACGCCGCGATGCCGCAGGACGGCGACGGCGAAATCATCGTCAAGAATTTGGCTACGGGCGCTGAGTGGCGTGCCCCGCGCGGATGGCGTGCGCCTGCGCCTCCGCCCGCTTCAGCCGCTTCGGGCGGAGGCCCACCGACGGCTCCCGGTCCCGGTGGGCCTTTTGGCGCAGCAGCCGGACGCGGCGCGCGGCCCTTTTTCACGGCGGATTCGCGCCTGGCGATTTTCACCATCGAGCCGAACAAGGCCGACGTATTGAAAGCGCGCAAAGAAAAGAAAGCGCCTGACGCGATGCCGAAAAATGCGATGGGCTTGCTGGATTTAGTCACGGGGCAACTGATGCGCGTAGAGCGGGTGAAAAGTTTTCAAGTGCCAGAAGACATTGCGGGCTGGCTCGCCTATCAACTTGAAGCCAAAGTCGAAGAAAAGAAACCCGAACCCAACGCCGACGCCGCCAAGCCGAGTCAAGATGACGAAGGCGATCAACAACGCGGACGCGGCGCTGTTCAAGGTGGCGCGGGAAGACCGGGCGGTGCGCGTAAGGAGTACGGCACCGATCTCGTGTTGCGTAAGTTGAGTGACAACACGGAACGTACGATCAGCGACGCGCTTGATTACAGTTTCAGCAACGACGCCAAGGCGCTGCTTTACACAGTCTCAGCCAAGCAGGAAGAGAAGAACGGTTTGTTCGCCGTCACGCCCGGCACAGACGGCACGACCGAATTGCTTTCAGGCAAAGGTAAATACACGCGGCTGACGTGGGATGAAGATCAAACGCAACTCGCCTTTTTCAGCGACCGCGATGACTCCGCCGCCAAACAACCCAAGTCGAAGATTTATTACTGGAAGCGTACCGACGCCAAAGCCAGCGAACTCGTCTCGAACACCATCGCCGGATTCCGTTCGGACATGGTCATCAGCGAACGCGGCGGCATCAGCTTCGCGCAAGACGGCAGCCGGTTGTTTCTCGGCGTAGCGCCTCCGCCTGAACCTGAGAAGGATGCAGACGCCGCAATCGCCGATGACGAAAAGGTCGTAGCCGATTTGTGGCACTGGAAAGACGATTACATTCAGCCGATGCAAAAGGTGCGCGTCGAGCAGGAACGCAATCGTTCGTATCGCGCGGTATATCACCTCGCAGAAAAGAAATTCGTACAACTCGCCGACCCGACGATGGAAAGCGTCAATCCTTCGCGCAACGGCCTATGGGCCATCGGCACGGATGATCGCGCTTATCGCAGGCTGATCGGTTACGATTCCGGCGGCAAGAGCGACACATATTTGGTGAACACCCTGGATGGTTCTCGCAAACAGTTGCTCAAGGGTACACAGGGGGCGGTCTCGCTTTCGCCCAACGCTAAGTTCGGGCTTTTTTACGATGGCAAAGACTGGAATACGATCTCGCTGTCTGATGGAAAAATCACTAACCTGACTTCCAAACTTGGTGTTTCTTTCTGGCAAGAGGATAACGACATGCCAGATACGCCTCGATCTTATGGCAACGCTGGTTGGGTCAAAGACGACAAGTACGTGTTGCTTTACGATCAATTCGACATCTGGCAAATCGCGCCTGACGGCTCATCCGCAAAGAACTTGACTGACGGTGTTGGTCGCAAAGACAAGATTGAATTCCGCTACGTGCGGCTCGATCCCGAAGAGCGTTTCATTGATCCGGCGAAACCTTTGCTGCTCCGCGCCGATGTCGAATGGACACACGACTCCGGCTTTTACCGCGATCGCATAGACGGCGCTGCTCCGGAAAAACTCTTGATGGGCGCGAAGAGTTTCGCTCCACCGACGAAAGCCAAAAACGCTGATGTGTTGATGCTGACGGCTTCGCGCTTTGATGAATACCCTGACGTTCACATCACCGACTCGTCGTTCAAGGCGCTCAAGAAAGTCACTAACGAAGGCGCACAGAAAGACAAGTTCACTTGGGGCAAAGCTGAACTGGTTCGCTTCAAGAATACGGACGGCGTGGCGCTGACGGCTTCGCTCATCAAGCCGGATAACTTCGACCCGAACAAGAAGTATCCGCTGATGGTTTACATTTACGAGAAGCTGTCAGAAGGCGTAAATCGTTTCGTCAATCCCGCGCCGGGCGGTTCGATCAATGCGGCGTATTACGCGAGCAACGGCTATCTCGTATTGCAACCCGACATCGTTTACACCATCGGCTATCCCGGACAGAGCGCGCTCAAATGCGTGCTGCCTGCAATTCAAGCCGTAGTGGACAAGGGCTACGTCAACGAAGACGCCATCGGCATTCAGGGACATAGTTGGGGCGGCTATCAAATCGCGTATATGGTCACGCAAACCAATCGCTTCAAGGCCGCTGCGCCGGGTGCGTTGGTGGCGAACATGACAAGTGCTTACAGCGGCATTCGCTGGGGTACCGGATTGCCGCGCCAGTTTCAATACGAACACACGCAAAGCCGCATCGGCGGAAGTTTGTGGGAACAGCAAATGCGCTATCTCGAAAACTCGCCGATCTTTCGCGTAGACCGCGTGCAAACTCCGATCCTGATGTTGCACAACGACAACGACGACGCCGTGCCCTGGTATCAAGGCATTGAGTATTACCTGGGGCTGCGCCGTTTGGGCAAAGAGGTCTATATGTTCAATTACAACGGCGAACCGCACGGCATCCGCAAACGGCAAAACCAGAAGGATTACACGCGCCGCTTGCAGGAATTCTTTGACCACAAACTCAAAGGCGCTCCGATGCCTGATTGGATGAACAAAGGCATACGTTACATTGAACGCGAGAAAGAAAAGGAAACTTACAAGACGGCTTCGGATGTAGCGAATAGCGGCAAGCCGTAACACTCAATTCATCAAAAACACAAAAGGCGGAAGCGTGGTTCGACGTTTCCGCCTTTTTGGCATTTATCGCTGCTGCTGGTTGTGTTTGAACAAATGGACCCGCGCATTACGCCATTGCCCGCCAGTTTCTTTACCGTTTTTGCCGTATGAGCCTCTTGGTAAAAGGGTCGCGCCAGCGGGCTTGCAAGCAATCTGTTAGCCACTAATTCCACAATCGTTACCAAACCGTCACCAAACCGTCCTGAATCGCCACCCATCTTTCGATTACCTTCCACCCGTCAGAACGAGATGCACTGATGCGCTCCCCGTGTCAGGCGCTTGAAGTAACCCAAGTCTTTATAAGTCTGCGAGATCAGCAGGCAGGAGAAGAAGTTTATGCAGAAGATGTTGAAGACCCTTTTATTGACGACGTTAGCTTTACTTATGACGGGGCTGGTGGCGACGACGTTCGCCGTGGCACAGGACGATGAACCGAAACGCGAAGCCCAAACCCTGGTGGCTCCGAATTGCGTGATGCCCGATGACGATCCGTTTCTCTATCCGAACATTTTGAAAAACCCCAGTTACAACACGGTCGGGCCGAACGGCATTCAGACCTCGTGGCTAGGGCCTTTGCCTGCGCCGCCGCCCCCCAGTGCCGCCGCGCAATGGGACATGCACAACAGCAACGCGGGCGATTACATCGGCACGTGGATGCTGCCCTCGAACGGCCCGCAAGGCCCGCGCATGCTGCGCGTCCTGACCCGTGGCAACGAAGGCGGCGTGACGCAACGCTTCCTGCCTGACGGCGAAGGCGTAACGCATTTCATGATCGCGGCGTGGGTGTTTGTGGTACGGGGCAACGTGATGATCGGCACGAACGATGAAAACGGCGTGAGCAGCGCCGCGTTCAGCACGAAGGTCGGCGAATGGGAATTGTTGCGCGCCTGCCGCAACGGCGACTCGAAGAGCAATTTCTTTTTCGCGGTCAATCAAGACCCGAAAGGCGGCGAGTTTTACATTGATGCCGCGACCGTCGTCGTGCTGCCGTTGACGCAGAAGCCTGATCTGATCGTGCGGTTGGCGACGCCCAACGTAGCGCAAGCCGGTACGGACATCGGCCCGCTGGTCAAGGTTTACGCCCGCAACGACGGCGGCGCGTTGGCCGAAGGCACCGCGAGCGCCGGAGTGAACGGTTACATGATTGACGTGATGCTGTCGAAAGACGCTTTCGTACCGCCGGGCTTCGCAGTCTTCTCGCCGAATTTCGCCGAAGACGCGCTGCTGCAAGGCGGACGCATTTCGATCACGCAAGACCTGTTGCCGCTGCAACTGAAACTTTATGCGACCGGCGCGATGATTCCGGCAGATACGCCCGCAGGCAATTACTTCCTTTGTGGCCGCATTGATCCGGGCAACAAGATTGCCGAATCGAACGAAGCCAACAACTTCGTGTGCAATGCGATCAAGATCGTGAAGTAAACGATTTCCGGCGTAAGCCCGGATGCGTCAGTCGCCCGAGGCGAGGAGAGCAAAGCATTCAATCGCGCAAAAGAATGCTTTTCGTTAAAGGCGGCTGACGCCGGATAAACAAAGGCGAGGCAGTTCGTGATGGCTGCCTCGCCTTTGTGCTTTGATTTTGTGATTTTGCGTTAGACGGAAATGACTTCGAGTTCGGGATCAACTTCCGATTGCAGAATGCTCTCAATCGCCATTAAGGTTCCGGTGAATGAACTCGGACAAGAGCCGCACGCACCTTGATAACGAATCGTGAGGCGCTTCTCGTTTAGCCCGATGATTTCAATGCCGCCGCCATCGCCGGCCAGACCGGGACGAATCTTTTCATCGAGAATCGCATCAATCTGATCGAGCATCGGATTTTCGCCCGGCACGAAAGGGGGAATCGCGCTCATCCCCGGTTCCGCCGCCATTGCCAGTTCAGCGACTGCCGGAGCCGAGCGAATCGGTTCGGCCAGCTTGCGCAACATTTCTTCCCAGTCTACGTGGTCTTCTTTGTTCACGGTGATGAACCGATCCATGTAAAAGACCGAAGTCACGTTGCCTACGTCAAATAAGGCGGAGGCGAGCGGATCGGCTTGCGCCGTCAGCGCGTTGGGATAAGAGCGCGATGAACCGCTGGTGATCGGTTCTTTCAAAATGAATTTCACTGCGTTGGGATTGGGCGTGTACTCAATGTCTGCAATTTTCGGCATAAATAGTTTCTCCTTCTCGATACGAGAAAGGCGATTATAGCGATGCATTGTCTGATCACAACCGCGCAAGTTGCCCTGCGCCGCAACGTCAAGCCATAATCCGCGCGCCGTCACTCAACAGATAAACAATGAAATCGCATACGAAATATCTCGTCTTTCAAACGCCGAAGCGGCGCGATTACCTCAACATCACCGACGAAGTCGCGCGCGCCCTCGACGAAAGCGGCGTCGAGGAAGGTTTCGCGCTCGTGTCGGCGATGCACATCACGGCTTCGGTTTACGTCAACGATGCCGAAGACGGCTTGATCGCCGACATTGACGAATGGTTGGAACGCCTCGCGCCCATGCGTGAAGACTACCGCCATCACCTGACGGGCGAAGACAACGGCGATGCGCATCTCAAAAATCTGTTGATGCACCATCAAGTGATAGTTCCCATTACCAAAGGCCGCCTCGATTTAGGCACGTGGCAGCAGGTTTATTACGCCGAGTTCGACGGCATGCGCCGCAAGCGCGTCATCATCAAAATTATCGGAGAATGAAAGCAGTGGTTAGTGGTTAGTGGTTAGTGGTTAGTAATCAACCACTAACCACTAGCTACCAGCCACTAGCCATTAATTGAATGAAAACCTTAATTTGGCTCTTCGTTGCAATTCTTACCACGTTGCCGTGGCTGTTCGTCGTCGTTACAGGGCAAGCCCACGAGATGGAAGTTTCGCATCCGGCGCTGGTGTCTTGTTTGACAGGACTGGCGATTATTGGCGCGGCTTTCGTTTTGAGTTGGGGCGCTGAACTTTCTGAGCGCGACATTCCGCGCGCGTTGGCCTTGATCTTTTTGGCACTGATTAGCGTGCTGCCCGAATACGCGATTGGCTTGCATTACGCCTGGACGGAGGGCCAGTCGGGTGTGCATGAGGGCCTCGCCATCGCCAATATGACTGGCGCGAACCGCATCCTCATCGGCGTAGGCTGGGCCTTAGTCGCCATCGTTTATTACCTCAAACACGGCAAGAAAGAAGTGCCGCTCGACGATTCACAGGAACTGGAATTGGGCTTCCTGATGGTGGCAACGATTTATTCGCTGGTGATTCCGTTGAAGGGGACGTTGTCGCTGGTGGACATGGTCATCATGTTCGCCATCTTTTTGATGTATGCCTATCGCGCCACCCGCAGCGACAAACACGAAGAACCCGAACTCGAAGGCATCGCGGGCGAACTCGATCAACGGTTGGGCACAGGTGCGCGTCGTTTGGTCATCGTGCTGTTTTTCGCCTTTGCCGGATTAGTTATCTGGTTTTCTTCCGAACCGTTTGCGGAAGGGTTGAAAGCGACGGGTACGCAATACGGTGTGAGCCAATTCTTGCTCGTTCAATGGCTGGCACCGCTGGCGTCAGAATCGCCCGAAGGTTTAGTCGCGCTACTGTTTGCGTTGAAAGGCAAAGGCTCCACCGGCATCGGCGCGCTGGTGTCGTCGAAAGTTAATCAATGGACGTTGCTCGTCGGCGCGTTGCCGCTGGTTTATGGCTTGGGCGTCTATTCCAAGTTCGGCAATTTCGGTTCGATGGTGTTGACCCGTCAGCACAAAGAAGAAATGTTACTGACTTCGGCGCAATCGTTTTTCGCCGCCGTCATCATTGCCGATTTTCGCCTTGCCGTGTGGGAAGGCATCTTGTTACTGGTGTTATTCGGCGCGCAATTTTTCTTCCCGCAGCCTTACATTCGGGATTTGTTCAGTGCCTTGTATCTCGTGATGGCCGTCGGCTTGTTGCTGACTTCCAAAGTGCGGCGG
>JABFSD010000506.1 GCA_013140935.1 Acidobacteriota bacterium | reverse complement strand
CGCCACCGACCTGATTGATTCGTTGAACGACGTAGAGCGTCCTTTGCTGGTCTTGCTCGATGGCATCGAAGACATGCACAACCTCGGCGCGATTCTGCGTTCGTGCGACGCGGCGGGCGTAGACGGCGTTTTCCTGCCCGAACATCGCAGCGCCGGTTTGAACGAGACGGTGGCCAAGACTTCGGCGGGCGCGGTCGAATATGTGCGCGTCGCCAAAGTAATCAACCTCGTGCGCCTCATCGAAGACCTCAAGGCGCGCAACATCTGGGTCGTCGGCGTCGAAGCCGACGGCGAACAAACGCACTGGCAATATGATTTCACCGGCGCGGTCGCGCTCGTCGTCGGCAGCGAAGGCAAAGGCTTGCGACGACTGGTGCGCGAACATTGCGACAGCGTCGTCTCGATTCCGATGCAAGGGCACGTCAATTCGCTCAACGTGAGCGTCGCCACCGGCGTCGTTTTATTCGAAGCGTTGCGCCAACGCGCGGCCGTCTCGCCCGCCTAAAACCATGACTGCCGCTTCCCCTCATCTAACCATCGAGTTGGTAAACCTCTGCAATCTGCATTGCAGCTATTGCGTGCGCGACGACGAAGCCTTGCATCGCAGCAAGGCGCAATATCTCGCGCCGGAACTCTTGCGCCGCATTCTCGAGGAAGCGCGCGCAGCGCTGGGCCTCGAATGGGTTTCGTTCACTGGCGGCGAAGTGACGTTGCATCCGCGCTTCGGCGAGATTCTCAAGGTCGTAGGCGAGGTGGGTTTGCAATGCAGTTTCATCACCAACGGCTGGCATTTCGAGCGCGTCTGGCCCGCGTTGCGCGAACAGCGCGCTGTGGTGCGCAACGTCGCATTCAGTCTGGATGGCGCTACGGCAGAAGCCCACGACCGCTGGCGCGGCGCGGGTTCGTTGGCGCGCGTGATGAAAGCGTTTGCGCTGTGCCACTTTCATCAAATCCCTTTCATCGTCAAAACCGTGTTGCGCCGCGATGTCGTGCCGCAACTCGAAGCCCTTGCCTTGTTGACCGCGCGACTCGGCGCGGCGGAATTGCATTTCATTCACTTCCTGCCGACCGATGCGCAGTTCGCAGCGGAACACGCGCTCACGTTGAAAGAACAACGCCGTGCCGAACAGGAAATCGCCACGCTGGGCAATATCTTCAAGATGTCCATCGGCGTTGACGTAGGCTATTACGACCTTGACCCCGCGCCGCCGTGCAGCGTGTTGCGCCACCAATCGGCCAACCTGGATTATCGCGGACGCTTGACCCTGTGTTGCAATCTGGCGGGCTTTCGCGGCGGCGCGGCGGAATCCGACGTGATCGCTGACTTGACGCAAACCTCTTTCGCCGAAGCGTTGCCGCGCTTACGCGACGTAGCTACGCAACAAGTCGCGCGCCGCCAAAACGCGCTTGCGGGAAAACCGGCAAACGCCATTGAGCTAAACATCGGTTCGCCTTGTTTGTTTTGTTTAGCGAGCTTCGCTAAGGTGCCGTGGCAGTCGGCTTCGGCCACACCAGAAAAATATTTATGACCGCTTTACCACACACGAATCCGCACGTAATCGCCACGCCTTTCGACAACGGCGAAGGCGTCCTGATTGATTTGCAAGGCAAACGCTATTACCAATTGAATGAAACCGGTTGGCTGATCTGGCAATGGCTGGTGCATGGCCATAGCACGGAACAAATCGTTGCGGCGTTAACGACAGATTTCGACGTGACGGACAGGCATGCTTCAGAGAGTTTGAACAAGTTGATTCACGACTTGCAGCAACGCGCTTTGCTGGTGAGCGGCTGATGAGGCAAAGACCGTAGCGCCCATCTGAGAAAGGTGGCGGCGCAGAAAAAAGGCGGTTGGAAAATATCCAACCGCCTTTCTTCGTGAATGAATTGAATTGGTTTGCTAGCGCCGATTCATCGCGTTGTTGCGCGCGCGGGCTTTTTCAGCGAGCGCGGCTGCGTTAGGCAGTTCCTGAATCGCACGTTGCAATTGCAAGTCGAGATCAGACACGACTTGATCCCGGCGATCGGTGCCGTAAGCCGCGAGCAATACGTCAGAGCGAATGAATTTGCGCGCCCAGACTTTGCTCTCATCGAGTTTCTGCTGGGTCAAGCCGTAACCCGGATAGTCTTTCGCCAACCCCAGCAAGTAAGTTTGCCACGCCTTGAGCAAATCATCGGAGACCTGAAACTCTGAACCTTTGAGTTTGGAATCGAAATCAATGCTGCCGAGTTTGTAGTTAGCGAAGCCGGGCACCTGCCCATTGACGAGCTCGCGCGTAAACAGAAACGTAGCTTCAAAGATGCCGGTGGTCGTGAGCGCGCCGTCATCGGCATTGCCGAGTTTGATGTCCGGTTCGATGCCGCCGCCGCCATACATCTGGCGTCCGGTGTCGGTCAGCTTCATCTCGCCTTTTTTCACGTTCGGGTCGAAGTTGCGCTTGTTGTAATAGTCAATCAGCGAACTGTTGGAATAATCGCGCTGAATCAGGCGTCCGCTCGGCGTGTAGTAGTGCGCGATGGTCAGCACCAGCGCGCCGGAATTTTGCATCGGGAAAATGCGTTGCACGAGGCCTTTGCCGAAGCTGGTTTCGCCTACGATCAAGCCGCGGTCGTGGTCTTGAATCGCACCCGCTACGATTTCCGAGGCCGACGCCGAACCATTGTTAATCAGCACGACCAGCGGGAAATTGTCAGAAGCGCCCATTTCGGCAAACGCGCTTTGATCGTTGTTGCGATTGCGTCCGCGCACCGAGACGATGGATTGCCCACGTTGCAACAGCTTGTCGGCCACGCGAATGCCCTGATCAAGATAGCCGCCGCCGTTACCGCGCAGGTCGAGAATGAATTGCGTCGCGCCCTTTTCACGTAACATCGCAATCGCTTCGACCAGTTCCTGTGTCGTGGTGGATTGGAAGTTGCGCGTCAAGCCGATGTAACCGATGCCCGGCTTGACCATATAAAAGTTCGGAATCGAAGGCAGCGCGATGCCGTCGCGCGTGATTTGAAACGTTTTCGGTTCAGCCAAACTGGGGCGTTGCACAGTGACGGTGACGCGCGTGCCGCGTTCGCCCAGCAACAATTCACGCACTTTGTCAGAGGTCCATTTCGACGTGTCTTTGCCGTCCACCGCGACGATTTGATCGCCATAACGAATGCCCGCGCGATAAGCGGGCGAATCCTTGAACGGCTCAGTCACGAAGGTTTGTCTAAGCCGCGTCGTGATGTAAGAGCCGATACCGAAATAACGGCTGTGCTGTTTGTCGTTGAATTCGCGGTAGCCTTTGGGATCCATGTAATCGGAGTGCGGATCAAGCTGATGCAGCATCCCCTGAATGGCCGTCTTGGTGAGGTCTTCGTATTCTTTCGCCTCGACGTAATTGGCGCGGACGAGTTCCATCGCCTTGCTGAAATCTTCGGTAATCTTTTTGTCGTTGACCGGCGCGGGAGCCCCTTGAGCCATTGCTGCGCCACTCTGTTGCGCGCGTGTTAAGGTCGGCAACCAAAGCGCGCCAACCAAACAGAACGCCGCGCATAACCCGAAGCCCAAAGTCTTAATCCGTCCGAATTTCACTACGTTACTCCTTACGTCAAAGCCTGTTAAAAGACGGCCTGAAAGGCGCGTCACAAGCGGTGTTACGTGATGCCCGATGGTGTGACAACCGGGCGAGCGAAAAGTGTCGGCATAGTAGTCACCACGTAAGGATTGTTCAAGCGAAACCTAAGTACACACGCCAAACGCAAAAAAAGCCGGTCAGCATGCTTGCCATATGCTGACCGGCGCTCAAATACGGATGAGGCAATCCCCTCTGTCTCTCCGCCTCATCCGGCGAACCGCGCCAGCGCAGTGAGTAACACCGAACTGACCCGGAAGCCCAAAAAGTTAAAAGTGAAAAACGAAAAGTGAAGGGCTGATCACTGGTCGCTATGACTTGAGTACTTTTCACTTTTCACTTTTCACTTTCTTGCGGTTGAGGCGAATTCTCGTGAGGTCCCTCGCCTCAACCGCTCTTCGCCAACGGAGGGTTCTGGCATCCCCTACAGAACCGTCGCCGCGAAGAATTTCAAATTTGCGGCTGAGGCGAATCCTCGTGGGATTGCTCGCCTCAACCGCTCTTCGCCAACGGAGGGTTCTGGCATCCCCTACAGAACCGTCGCCGCGAAGAATTTCAAATTTTGCGGCTGAGGCGAATCCTCGTGGGATTGCTCGCCTCAACCGCTCCTCGCCGATCTAGGGTTCTGGCATCCCCTACAGAACCGTCACCGCGAGGAAGATCAAAAAGTTAAAAGTTAAAAGTGATTGGCTGATCACTGGTCGCTATAACTTGAACACTTTTCACTTTTCACTCTCTGGGCTTTTCACTCATTAACAGTTAGGCGGAAAGACCGGCACCGTAACGCTCGCGGCGTTGGTCGTCGTGAGCTTGTGCAGGTTGTGTCCGCCGCTGAAACCGCCGCTGCTCGAAGCCGCGTTGCTGTTGCGATTGAGCGCCGCGCCGACGATGCCACGGTCGTCTTGTGTCGAGAGCTTCAACCAGCCCGTCCGACCCGCCGGAATCACGCTGTCATAACGCGGCGACGTGCGCGGGAACGTGCCATCCAGCCGCCCGCGGAACTGGCACAGATTCGGCGTGAAGCTGAAGCTGTAAGCCTTTTCCGCATCGTCATACAACAGTCCGAACAGCGGCCCCAGTTTGTCAGCGCCGGAAAGCAAACTGCCGCCGATGCTGTTCAGTATGAGCAGCGTATCGTTGCCATCGGCGCGGCTGCCCAAACTGTCAAGCGCCACCGTGCGCGGCAGCGGCGCATATTGCGCGCCGTCAAAACGCAGTTGCGTTTCGCTGCTGTTGCTGTTGCAGGTCATGGCGCCGACTGCCGGGACACATTCCGCCGGGAGGTTGGCCGCGTGGCCGCTCTCGAACTTGACGAACGAGTCGCCGATCAGGTGATTGAAGCTAATCGGGCAGCCCGTCTTCGGATCAGTGGCGACGATCATCAGATAGCCCGTCGTA
>JABFSD010000180.1 GCA_013140935.1 Acidobacteriota bacterium | reverse complement strand
ACTGCCGAAAGCATTGTCAGCCGCGTGTACCGTCACCAGGCCGCCGCCGTTTTTGACGTCCTGCTCAAACGAAGCCTTTACCGCATCCGACCAGCGTTCATCCGGCGCGTCGTAATTCATCACGATCACTTTGTATTTGCCGAATTCCGGCTTGAAGCTGCCAAAGTCGCCGCCTTTCGGTGGAGCCGTGACAATATCAGTTTGAAACTTACCGGTTTCATCCAGCATCTTTTTGAGCGCAGGCGTGACCGCTTGCCACTTGTGATAAGGGCCGCCGCTTTCACCATCAAGCAACATCACAGGAATGTGCTGTGCGGCTTGCGACGTGGGCAGCGAAATTACGCAAAGGGCCAATACGGCCAAAATGAATTTCTTCATGATTTCCTCTCGAATTTGTATCGGTTGTTTTCGGCGTGCGCGTTTCACGAAACGACCAGCCCGCACGTCAGGCTGTACCATCGCTGGAATTTACTTTTCTCTTTTACCGAATTAACGCGGGAAAGCCAATGGCAGGCTAAGTCAGAAGCGAATGTCTTATTTTTCGAGGCGATAAACCAGATGGCGTAACCCCACGCGAATCGTTTCTTTTTCTACCGTCATGCCGTTCCGTTCGGCGATGCGACGCGAAGGCATGTTTTCAGGTCGTATCAACGAAATGATTCGCTCCCGGCCAAGCTGTTGAAAGGCGTAATCCATACAAGCCCGCGCGGCTTCAGTCGCGTAACCCTGCCCCCAATAGTGTTGGTTGAAATGATAGCCGACTTCGAGTTCAGCGACGCCGTCTACGTCTTGAATGGTCAAGCCGCAATCGCCTACGAACTGTTCGTCGGCTTTGCGAATTACGGCCCACAACCCGAACCCATGTTGTTCATAGCGAGTTTGATTGCGGGCCATCCAATCACGCATCCCTGCGCGATCTATCGGCTGAGGAAAATAAAGCAGCGTCGCGGCATCACCCCAAATCGCAAACAGTTCTTCGACATTTGCATCCGTGATTTCGCGCAGCCTCAATCGCGGAGTTTCAAGAATAAATTCGCTCATAGCGTTTTGAGATAAGCCAGGGTTTCTGCCAGTGAGACTACGTCGCCGTATTTGGCGTCAATGTCGAAAAGATTGGCTTCGTGCGGTTCGGGCGCGCGGTCGGCGACGCACTCGCGCACGACGATGGTGCGAAAGCCGTGCTGGCAAGAGTCTACTGCCGAAGCGCGTACGCACCCTGAAGTCGTGCAACCGGTGATGAGCAGCGTGTCTACGCCAGCGGCAGTCAACGTCGAAGCCAGCGACGTGCCGAAAAAGGCACTCGCATATTTTTTGACCAGTACGTGTTCATCAGCGCGCGGCTTGAGCCGGTCGTCTACTTCAACAAAAGGCGAGCCTTTTTTGAGTACGACGAGTGACGGGACTTTTTTGATGAATACGCCTGCATCACGAAAGCCTGCGTCATATTCGGTGGTGGTGAATGCAATCGGCAGTTTTCGTTTGCGAGCTGCGATCAGCAGCTTTTTCGTGGCGGCGATTTCTTTGTCTAAGTTCGAAGCGAGCGGTGAGGAAAGGTCGGAAAAGCCCTTGATGAAATCTACGATGAGCAACGCGGTGCGCGCGCCGAAACCTACGCGCTGGGCGAATCCGCGACTTTGATAAAAGTTGAGCGTGTCAGGCATAACTCTCAGGCAGTGCATTCAGGCGGCGACTGATTCCAGTTCTTGCACCTGGCTTTCACGGGCTTTTCGTTCGGCAGCGACTTCATCCCAATAGCGATAGAGAATGGCGAAGTCTTCTTCCTCCAACTTTTCGGGAAACTCGACGCCAGTCAGTCCTTCCAGACGCGCGGCTTCTGCCATTTCGGCTTGTTCGCGGCGCATCTCAAGGTAATCGTCATAAGTAGAACTAGCGTGAAAAAAACCCTGTGATTGAATTTCCAGAAATTGCTCACGTGGCCATTTTTCAGCCAGTGCCTGCATATCAATCGGCATGTTTATATCCTCTCTGCGAAGCCTTTGCTTGCCAGGTAATTATTCAAGGTCTGAATCATACTGCTTTTCGGGCTTAACTCGAAAATCATTTTCCTCTCGTCTCCATTGCGTTGCCACCAATCACGTCCACCTCTGGCTAACAATTCATTCACCGTTCGAACTCCGCGAAAGTGAGACAGCAACCATAACAACCGTCGCTCTTCTGTAAACAGCACCGCGTCAAAACCGTACAAAGCCCAAACCAGATAGCCGCTGTAACGTTTATCTTTGGCGTTACCTAGCGCAAACAACTCAATCCCCTGAAAGCCTAAGTGCCGTGCGCCCTTCACCATCGTCACAATCACTTGCAGCCCAACCCCCGACGGCGCGTCGTATCGTTTGTCTAAATGATAAAGCCAAACGTAACGCTCGCCATTCAGCGCACGCCGCAATCCGACTTCGTGAGATTCGATCCAGGGATGTTCGACCTCCACCAGCAATTCTGTCAGTTGTTTTGCTCGTACGTGCAAAGTAGCGCCATCCAGCGCCCCTACGGCGTTGGCCAGTTCTTCGTCCGTGATCGGGCGACCACATAATTGCCCAGCCAAAGAGGCCGCGCCCGGCTGATAATTGACTGTCACCATAAAGACCTGAAGCAATGCGTAACAAAGAAATCGCTCAACCCGCCATCACGCCAATCGCCGTGGGCGTAGGCCCGAACGTGAAGGTCTCAATCGGCGCACGTCCCGCACGAATCGCCGCGCGTTGTTTATCAGTTGCCTTTTCATTCACCGTCATCGTCGCGCGTTCAATCACCACGCCGTAATCACGCGCCGCTTTATCAGCCGACACCAAGCCGCTCACGACATCTTTCAACACTAATTCTGACGGACGATCCAGCGCGTCTTTCCAGCCGCCTCCGCCCGCCGTGTGATAAACCAGCACGTCACCCGCTTTGACCGGCACTTGCGAAATCTTAGACGGCAGGTTTTCTCGCGTACCGTCAGCGCGAATCAATTCTTTGGTCGAGAACGCGCCCGGCCATCCGCCCAGAATCCCCCAAGGTTGCGAACGTTCGCGGTCGTCGTGAATGGCAATCTCGCCATCGCGCTCGAAGCGATAAACCTTGCGTACCGCATTGCCGCCGCGATGGAAGCCCGCGCCGCCTGAGTCCATCAACGAACCGTATTCCAGCACCGTCAGCGGATAATAACTTTCGAGATATTCGGTCGGGATGTTTTCAAACATCGGCCACCACGAGTGCGCGTCCATGCCGTCGCCGATGGGGCGTCCGGGAATGCCGCCATAAGTGATTTCCATCAGATGGAAAAACTCGCCGCTCTCGTCCGTGCCGTTGTAAAGCAAGTAAGGCGACGTGCCGTAACCCGCCGCCGTCGAAAGCTCCGGCGCGTTCACGCCGAGACATCCGCCCAACACATCGAACAGGCGCGTCAGCGCGTGCGTACGGCAACCGAGCGCCGCCGGGAACTTCGGTTGAATCAACGTGCCTTCGGGCATGGTGATGTGCAACAGCGGATAGAATCCGTCGTTGAACAAAATCTGCGGGTCGAAAACCATGATGAGATAAACGCCGATGAACATCTTGAACATCTCTTCATTCAAGAAAAAGTTGATCGGCCCCGGCGCTTGCGGGTCAGTACCCGTCCAATCGAAATGCGCGTGATCGCCTTCGCGCCACATCGTCAGTTGCATTTTGTATGGGCCATTGCCGCGTCCGTCGTCGTCAATGTAATCGGCAAACGTCACGGGCTTTTCGGGCAGGATCATCTGAATCAACTGCTGCATCGCTTTGTGCGTACGGTCAAGCAAGACTTCATAAGCATCGAGCAAAACGTCTTTGCCGAAGCGGTCGCACATTTCGATCACGCGCTTTTCCGCCGTACGGCACGCCGCGACAATCGCCATCAGATCGAAGTAATTCATCGTAGGCATACGCGAATTGTTCAAGATCGTATCGAGCAGGTCTTCGTTCAGCACGCCTTCGGCAAACAGCTTGACCGGCGGAATGCGCGTGCCTTCGCCAAACACCGTCGTCGCATCGGTCGGCAACGAACCCGACACCGGCCCGCCCATATCAATCGTATGCCCGAACTGCGAACCCCAGCCGACGAGTTCGTCTTTATAAAAAATCGGCAGCAAGACCATCCAATCGTTGATGTGCGAAATCGCTCCGCCGCATTTGTATGGATCGGAAATCAAGAAGATGTCGCCGGGTTTGATGCCGCGTTTCCAGTGTTTGATGAAACCCGCGATGTAGGCACCGAATTGGCCTACGACCATGCGGCCATCGGGCGTCGTAATCATCGGGAATCCGTCGTGCTGTTCACGAATGACAGGCGACATCGCCGAACGAAACAAGACGGCATCCATCTCGTGGCGCGCGTTGCGCAGCGCGTTCTCGATGATGTCGAGCGTGATCTTGTCGAAGTTTTTCGGGACGGGACGGCGGTAGTTGAGAATGTAATCAACGATGTCAGTTTGTTTTGCTTTTTTGGTTGCAGGCATTTGGTTGCTCCTGATTAGTTCAATGCGGGAGTTCGTTTTTCACCGCAGAGTTGCGCGGAGTTTTTCGCAGAGTTGCGCCAAAGAGGGATTCGGAAGAGAGGCTTCTTTTATTTTTTTTCGCCGCCTCGTCGCGTCCCGTTGAGCGAATGCGTTCAGTAATGAATTTCAAAGTTTTCGTCGAGTCCGTTGACCTTGCGTGTAATGCCGTCTTTTAGCGACTCGACGTTGAAGTTGATGAGCAAGCCGACGCGGTAATCGCCGAGTTGCAGGTAAGTCAAAAGTTGTCTGACGTGAATCGGGGCAATCGCTTCAACCGATTTGATCTCAATCACCACATAACCAGCGACGAGAATGTCGAGCCGATAGGCGCAATCCAATTTCACGCCTTTGTATTCAAGCGGCAATGGTTTCTGTCGTTCAAAAGGAATTCCACGCAGTTGCAATTCACGGCACAGACAAGCCTCGTAAGCCGATTCCAACAAGCCCGGCCCCAACTTGGTGTGTACTTCCATCGCCGCCCCGTTGATCGCATAAGTA
>JABFSD010000139.1 GCA_013140935.1 Acidobacteriota bacterium | reverse complement strand
CTCTTTCTTCCACGCTGGTTGACGCAGGCAGGTCAGGCATAGCGTAAACAGCGAACAAGGCGAAAGCGGTCAGAAGGATGAGCGGCAAGCATACGGCAGCCAGGCATTTCCATAACACGCTTCTGGGTTTTTCCAGCCAATTGAAGCTATTGTTGTTATTATTTTCAGTCATAAGAATTGGGGAGATGAGCGAAACAAATCAAAGTTTTCAGCGATAAAAACTAAAGGTCAACGCCACGGTGGCCCATTTATCGCGTGATTTGAACGGCAACGACGTATCGAGGCGGTCGCCTTCGGTATTGACAAGAATTGCCTTGGCCGTAACGCCAATGCCGAAATTCGGATTAATTTTTGTCGTGAAGCTATTCAGAATGTAGTATCCCCCGCCCTGCCGGCTACCACACCCGTTGCAAATTATTCTGACACCGGGCACCGAAACAGGTACCTCGTTGTAGCTTGCCACCGCTCCGCCTACCCCAGCGGACCACAAAAATTTTTCCTGTTTGAACGGAAGCACCAAACGACCGCCCAACAACAGAAAGTATTCACGATCAGTCGTTTTCAGAGTGCCGCCTCCCGAAAGTTGCCCAGCGCCGTTCACGCGAGCAGCGCCAAAAACCGCATCCAGCCCGCCTTCCACTTGAAAGTTGCGCAGCGGACGATAAGCCAGCGAGCCGCCGACCAATGGCGCATTCTTAAAGATGCCGTTCAGATCGCCCGTGGCATCCACGAACGCACCGCCAATGTGCAGTTCGAGCGAAGCCTTGGAGAATTCGGCAGGTGCAGATGGCGATTGCGCCAGGCAGACCACAGCCAAACCGCAGGAAACAAGCAGACCTGCAAGAAATGAGCGAAGAAAAAAGTTCATACGAAACTCCGTGAGAGTGGATAGGTTAATGTTCGACGAAAGCCAGGAAAGAAAGGAGCGTGAAAGGTCAAGCAATCACTCGCCGCGTTCAAATTCGCTAGGCGAAGACGGCGTCGAGTCGTAATTGCCGCCTGAGACCGTGTGCAGCGTGATGGTGATTTTTTCGTACCCGGTAGCGGATTCCCGCACGGTGAAAGGATCGCCCTTTGAATAACGATATTTTCCGGCTGAACCGTACCGAACCAGAATGTGATAGGAACCGCCTGAGACATTCACTGTTTCGCTGTCGCCAGTAGCGACAGCTACGGTTTGGCGCGACGGCCCCACGAGTTTAACCAGCGCAGGCGCTCCCGATTTGTTGATGAAGGTGATGCTGCTTTTGTTTGCGTTCTCGGCAAGCCTTGTAAAAGCGAGTTCTCGTGTCGGATTCATAAACAGCAAGCAAAGCGCGAGCAGCGGCATGCGAACGTAAGAAAAACTGACAAACTTTGAGTTGAACATACGATTCTCCTTATTTACTGAACGTCAGGTTGAAGATCAGGGGGAGCTTGGGGAGTTTCAGCGAATGTAGCTTTGACTCGTTTGGAATTCGTTAAATAAGACTTCCAGATGGAGGCGAAAATGATGGCTTGAATAAACGCCACAAATGCGGGAAGCCCTACGCCGCGTACCGGGCTGAATGCGACAACCAAAAACAACAGCCCTCGCAATACGACCGTTGCCGTCATGAAGCCTCGCACGGCGGCAACGGCACCTTCTTTAACGCCCCATAATTTGATTCCGACAACACAAGCCCAAGAGATAAGCACCAGTTCAAGCATTGAGTTCAGAATCATGAGGGATTCCAGTCCGGGAACTTTTGCAAATAACGGGCTAGCTACGCGCCAACCCACCACAAGGCCGTAAAGTCCCGCTGCGGGAGTTAAAATGGTTAGGCCGACGCAAAGCACTAACAGCCAGCCGCCAACCTTCTTTTTTTCAGGCAAGGGCGGATACACTTCCGCCTCTGCTGCGCTCAATTGAGTCATAGCGAATCTCCTTTCAAATTTGAGGGGATAATTTTGTTTTCGCTGGGGGAAACCGTTGCTTTACCGGCTGAAGCTGGTTTAGAGTTCAGCCCGTTTCAACAGGACATCACTCCACTCCAGGCAATCAGCCGGTCGAGGTTTTTTCTTTCCTCACTCCTACAAACGATAAAAAATCGTTTTAGGGCTCACGTCATCTAAAAAAAAATCGAAATTGCCGGTTGCGCCACGACCTGACTGCGGCGACTGGTGATTTAACGTGGAGGTTTACGACATGCTTATGCCCCAAGCCCTAACTGAATGCGCTCCTGACAATGTATTCATTGATGAGAATAAGCCTTCCTTGAACGACATTCCCGTCTTGCTCCGTCGCTGGCAGGATGAAAATGATCAAGAAGCAGGCAATCTGCTGTTCACGCTTTTACTGCCTGAGCTAAAAAAAATGGCGCATCGGCTGCTGCGCTCATATCGCCATTCGCCAATACGGACTGAGACTTTGGCGCAGGAGTTAGCCACGCGCTTTATCAAAACAAAATCCTTTGAAGCAGAAACCCGCGCGGCATTCTTTGGTTACGTCACTCAGGCGATGCGCCATCTGATTCTAGATAGTCTGAAAAGCCGTCATCGCATCGCTCGCGGCGGGGAGAAAGAGCATGTGCCCTTAGACGAACTCACAGAGGAAATTGCACTCATCTCTGAAGCAACGTGCGAAGAGTTAATTGACCTTGATGAAGCCATGCAAGCATTGCGAAAAGACAATCTAAGGCTCGCTGAAACTTTTGAATTGCGCCATTACCGCGGTTTTACGAACGATGAAATTGAAGAAATGCAGGGACGCAGTATCTCAACGGTTAAACGTGATCTTTCACAAGCCAAATGCTGGCTGTTTCAATACCTGACCCAACAAACGCAAGGAGTAGGCAATGCCCCTCTCAAGCAATGAACAAGTTTGGGAACTCGTGCAGAGACTGAGCGGCATGACAGAGGAAGAGCAAGAAGCCTTCTGGCAGGAAGTCAGTCCTGAAGAAACCGCATTGCGCGTGGAAGTGGAATCCAGAATCAAGCAAGCTGAAGAGCGTTTTTCCCCAAACCTATGGGAAAGAATAGCGACTGACGCCAACGCTACGCACCGCGATTTGCAGCCGGGCCAACAAATCAATCGCTACCAAATCGTCAAGGCCATTGGCGAAGGCGGAATGGGCAAAGTCTTCTTAGCCAACGACAGCCGCATGAACAGAGAGGTAGCCCTCAAAATGCTGACGCACGAACTCAGCCTCAAACCGAAAGCAGTGCAACGTTTTGAAAAGGAAGTGCGCACCGCCGCCGCTCTCAACCATCAGAACATTATGACGGTCTATGATGTCGGCGATGATGCCGACCGTCCTTATTTCACTTGCGAATATATCGTGGGCGTGACCTTGCGAGAGCGCCTGCAAACAAGTGGGGCGCTGGCATGGCAAGAGGTCGTAGCGATTGCGGTGCAAATTGCTGACGCGTTACAAACGGCGCATCGGGCGAAAATCATTCACCGCGACATCAAACCCGAAAACCTGATGTTGCGTGACGACGGTTTGGTGAAAGTACTTGATTTCGGCATCGCCAAATCTCTCGACCTGGCTGAACTCAATGAGGAGATTCACCACCAGGACGGCAAGGCAGCCGTTCTGAGTTACCATACCAACTACACACGCACGCGGGGACTGTTAGGCACGTTGAGTTACATGTCGCCCGAACAAGCGCGCGGCGAAACTTTAACGCCGCAAACCGACATTTTTTCTTTTGGCTTGGTGCTTCATGAAATGCTGACCGGATGGCATCCGTTAAAAGACAAAACGCCTGACCAGACATTGGAAGAGCTAAACTCACCTCAGCCATTCGCTTCACTTGAAGAAGTCTGCCCTGAAATTCCTTCGCAATTGATAGAGGTCGTCAATCAAGCTATCAGCAAAGAGAAAGACCTGCGTTTCAAAACAGCCGCGTCAATGTGGGAAGCCTTGAGCGAATTGAAAGCGCAAACCGCTGCCCCTTCCACCACGCAACCAACTCAGCCTGCTGTAACAAACAATCTGCCAAAATTGCTACGCCAGCAAAATGCCAATCGCTTGCTTAGTCAGTTTGTCGTGTTGGCGGCTGAAAGACCGGGAACGCTGCTCTCTTTTCAAAGCTGGTGGACGATTTGGCGTTCGTCCGACCTCAAACGCCGCAAGCTGGAAAATGAATTGATGCGGCAAAGCCAACGCGACTTTTTGCGTAAATATCTGGCGGCAGGCTTACTGGTCGCCGTTGTTGCCGTCTTGTTTACGCTGGGCGTTGCCGCTTACTTTTCGATTGTAGAGGATTGGCCTGAGCGCCCGATACGCGACGGACACACGGCAGGCGTGCGGCGCGCGGTCTTTTCGCCGGATGAACGCTTGCTGGTTTCAGTCGGCGAAGACCATCTGGTGAAGGTGTGGGACTTTGCCAAGCGCACTACCATCAAAACCATGACCGATCATACGGCAGAGGTCGTCGCGGTAGCCTTCAGCCCGAAGGGAGATTTTTTCGCCACCGCCAGTTGGGATCAATCCGTCATTATTTGGGATGCGCGCACGCTTGAGAAAGTAAAAACTCTGAGCAATTTAGGCGGGAAGGTTACAGCGGTGGCGTTTTCGCCGGATGATAAATATCTGGCAATCGCAGTCATGCATCCAAACGAGCGAACCATTCTTTGGCGAACTAAAACACGGGAACGAGTGCGTGAGTTTCCTATGTCTACAGGCGATTGGTGTTCGCTGGTCTTCTCACCAACACAACCACGAATGCTTTACAGCGGCAACATGTCTGTGAATGTTGAATCCGATGCTCCTCCAATTTACCTCCCTTGGGGAACCGATGTTGGCTACTACCCAAGTTTTTCGCGTGACGGCTCGCTGTTATTGTCGGCAGCCGGTAATGGTGTCCAATTTCGTCAGCTCAATGAAAAAATAAAGCTGAATGTGTATAACGTCCATCGCGATTTTGGGTGGTCTACCCTGGATGAATTGATTTACCATATCCGGTATGAAAACCCCGGATAAAACGCAGCAAACTCCCGAATTAGTGTCACCCAGCGCCTTTTGCTGGAACGAGCAGTGCGTAGATTA
>JABFSD010000570.1 GCA_013140935.1 Acidobacteriota bacterium | reverse complement strand
GTGCATGGCATCGTGGCGACGGGCGGAGGCATCGGCGGCGCGATCATTACGCCGCTCGCGGGTTATGTGATTACGAAGTATTCCTATACGCCGCTGCTCGTCGTGATGGGGGTGCTGCATCCGCTGGCGTATCTGGTCGTGCGTTCGCTCATCAAGGGAGATGCGAAGCCTGCCTTGAAATTGCAGGAGCAAGCGCGATGAAAATCACCAACATAACTGCTTATGCCATCAAGATTCCGCGCGATCTGACCGAAGCGCGCGGCACCGCCGGGTCGCCTGCGCCGTTGCAAGCAGGCGCGAGTGATTATCGGTTTGCCGCGACTTATCAAACGCTCTATTCAACGAAGATCGAAACCGCGCTCATCAAAATCGAAACCGACGCAGGAATCATCGGCTGGGGCGAAGCGCAATCGCCCGTCGCGCCTGAAGTCGTTGGCACGATTATCAAAACGATTCTCGCTCCGATTCTGATTGGTGAAGACCCGCTGGCGCACGAACGCCTGTGGTCGCGGATGTATAACGCGATGCGTGTGCGCGGCCACGTAGGCTCGTTTCTGCTCGATGCGATAGCCGGAATTGACACCGCGTTGTGGGACATCAAGGGCAAGGCCTTGAACGCGCGCGTATGCGATTTGCTCGGCGGGCCGTTCGCGCGTGAATTGCCCGCTTATGTGTCAGGCTTGTCAGGCTCTGACGATGCCGCGCGCATTGCGCAAGCCGCTGACTATCAAGAACGCGGGTTCAATGCGTTCAAGCTGTTTATGGACGATGAGCCAGAAGCGATGTTGCGTTTGCACGATGGCTTGCGTGAGAAGTTGGGCAGCAAAGCCAAGCTCATGATTGATACGTTGTGGCGGATGGAACAAGGCGAGGCGGTGCGGTTCGGGCGCGAACTCGATGCGCGCAAGGTGACGTGGTTTGAAGCGCCGCTGAAACCTGAAGACGTAATCGGCCACGCGCGCTTGGCTGCCGCGATTGATACGCCCATAGCCATCGGTGAATGCTGGCGTACTCGTTGGGAGATGAAGCCTTTCTTTGACGCGGGCGCGGTTGAAATCCTGCAACCTGACATCGGGCGTTCGGGCATTACCGAAGGCATGAAGCTTTGTGCGCTCGCCGAGTTGCACAACGTGCCGGTCGCCTTTCACATCAGCATCGGCTTGGGCGTACAAATCGCGGCGGCCTTACACGTCGCAGCTTCGATTCCCAACTTGATGCTGGTCGAATGCAATCCCCAAGTTTGGCAAGTCGCTGAAACTTTATTGAAGGCTTCGCTACCGATTGGCGCAGGCGCTGTAGGGATTCCTGACGGCGCAGGTTTGGGCATTGAAATTAACGAAGAGAAACTAAAACCATTTATCACGAACTAAGTTGGAGCTTTGCTGGAATGAAAAATTACGAAGGCATTTATCCCATCGCATTGACGACCTTCGATGAGAATTATGAAATTGACGAACGCAGCCAACTCGCGCTCATCAACTATCTGATTGATTGCGGCGTGCATGGCATGGCGATTTTTGGCAATGCGAGTGAAGGCTACGCCTTGAGTGAAAGTGAAAAAGCGCGACTGATGCCGCTGATTATTAAAGAGGTACGCGGACGTGTGCCGGTGTTCGTCTCGACCGGACACACGGGCACGCACGTCGCGGTGCAACTCTCAAAAGCCGCGCAAGCTGCGGGCGCGGACGGCTTGATGATTCTGCCGCCCTATTTTCTGAAGCCTGCCGCCGAAGATTTGCTCGGCTATTACCGAATGATTTCCGACGCGGTGAGCATTCCGATCATGATTCAGGATGCGCCTTTGCTGACGGGCGTAAACATCAGTGCCGCGCAAATGGCGCGGATGGCGAAAGAGTGCGCCAACGTCAAACTCACGAAAGTCGAAGCTCCGCCGACCGCGATGAAAGTGACCGAAGTCAAACAGGCCGTCGGCGAAACGCTGACGATTTTCGGCGGCTTGAATGGACATTTCTTTTTGGAAGAATTGCAACGCGGCGCTCGCGGTACGATGCCGGGCAGCGATATGATGCCGATGTTCGTCAAGGTGTGGAACCTGTATGAAGCGGGCAAGCACAAAGAGGCGCGGGCGGAATTCAATCGCCATCTGCCGCTGATTCGTTTTGAGCTGCAGCCCGGTTTGGGCGTCTCGGCGATGAAGCACAATCTCAAAGCGGCGGGCGTGATCAAACACACGACGGTGCGTCCGCCGACGCGTTCGCTCGACGACGCGAGCATCGAAGAGTTGCAGCAAATCGTTAGCGACCTGAATCAATAAACGACACCAGTGAGGAAATTATGAAACGACGTGATTTTTTGACTACGGCGGCAGTAACAACAGGCTATTCGATGTTGATCAGCGTAGATGGACTCGCGCAGGATCAAGACAAGCGCACGGCGGAACAGATTCGCCAAGAGATGCAGCGTCTTGCGCCGGCCGGCAATCTGGCGGCGGCTCCGCTCGAACGCAATATGAAACTCGTCGAGTTGAATTGCGACGTGCTGGTCGCGGGCGGTGGCCTGGCCGGTTGCCTCGCCGCCATCAGTGCCGCGCGGCATGGTGCGAAAGTCGTACTCGTACAAGATCGTTCGCGGCTCGGCGGCAATTCATCGAGCGAAGTCAAAATGCACGTCGTCGGCGCGAATAATCACAAGAGCCGCCCAGCCTGGCGCGAAGGCGGCCTGCTTGAAGAGATTCGTTTGGACGACGCGGCCAATAATCCGCAACGCTGTTGGGAACTGTGGGACTTGTTGCTTTACGACAAAGTCGTGAGTGAGCCGAACATCACCTTGCTGCTTGAAACGACGCTTTATAACGCCGAAGTCAAAGACGGCATGATTCAGCGCGTGCAGGCGCGTTGCGACCGCAGCGAACACATCTATCGCATTACCTCAAAACTGTTTTGCGATTGCACCGGTGACAGTCGTTTGGGACTCGAAGCCGGAGCCGAGTTTCGCGTCGGCCATGAGTCGCGCGACCAGCACGGCGAATCGCTCGCACCCGTAACCGCCGACCACAAGACACAAGGTTGCAGCATTCTTTTCACTTCGCGCGACTACGGTAAGCCGATGCCGTTTACGCCGCCCGCATGGGCGCGCAAGATCACCGAGAAAGATTTGAAATCGCGCGGCATCAGTTCGTGGGAATACGGTTATTGGTGGATCGAATGGGGCGGCCATATCAACACCATCCGTGACAATGAACGCATCCGGTTTGAATTGCTCGGCATCGTGATGGGCGTGTGGGATTACATCAAGAATTCGGGCAAATATCCGGCGTCGGCCAACTGGGCGATGGACTGGGTCGGCATGCTACCCGGCAAACGCGAAGCCCGCCGTTTGGTTGGCGATCACATGCTGACGCAAATGGATTTGATGGGCTTGAACCCTGAGTTTGAAGACGCCGTGTGCATCGGTGGTTGGAACCTCGACGAACATCCGCCGACTGGGTTTGAGAATCCCGAATTGCCGCCGTTCGTTTCGATCAAGCTCAAAGACGTTTACAACATTCCGTTGCGCAGCCTTTACAGCAAGAACATACGCAATATGTTCATGGCCGGACGCAACATCAGCGCGACGCATACGGCGTTTTCTTCGACGCGGGTGATGGGTACGTGCGCGGTCGAAGGGCAAGCGATTGGCACGGCGGCGGCGCTTTGTTTGAAAAACAATTTATTGCCGCGCGGCTTGTATGAAAACAAGGCCAAGCTGAAAGAATTGCAACAGACGCTGTTGCGCGACGATCAATCCATCAAAGGCGTGAAGAACGAAGACGCGCTGGATTTGGCCCGCACGGCGAAAGTCGCGGCTTCCAGCGAAGAAGCGAATTGCCAAGCAGCCAACGTTCTCAACGGTTGGACGCGCACGCTGCCCGATTATGACAACCAATGGGCTACGCCGCTGGGGACGGAAGGCGCCTGGCTGGAACTGGCCTGGGACCAGCCGCAAACACTCAAACAAATCCAACTGGTTTTTGATTCGGGCTTTGTGCGCGAACTGACCTTGTCATCGAACGACACCATCACCAAAACCATCATTCGCGCGCCCCAACCCGAAACAGTGAAAAAATACGTGCTGCTCTATCAAACCGACGACGGCAAAGACTGGGTCGAACTCGCCAGCATTGATAAAAATCATCAGCGCGTGCGCCGCCACCGCTTTGCGGCGATTCAAGCCAAACGCATTCGCGTTCACGTCAAAGAAACCAATGGCGACAAGCTGGCGCGCATCTTTGAAGTGCGGTGTTATGCCTGAGCCAATTGAATATCGGCGCAGTTGTGAAGCGATGGGTACGCGCTTCGAGGTGATTTTGCGCGGCGCGGACGAACAACATCTCGAAGCCGTCGCGGTCGCCGTTTGCGAAGAAATTCAACGGCTGGATGCTGCGTTGTCGCGGTTTAACCCGACGAGCGAAATCACGCGCCTCAATCGCTTGGCGAGTGCGCAAGCCGTGCGGGTTGATCGTGAGCTGTTCGCTTTGCTGGTGCGTTGCGAACAGGCGCGCGAACTGACCGAAGGTTATTTTGATGTGACAGCACTTTCGGGGGGCAATGGATTGATGCTCGATGCCGAACGACAGACGGTGCGCTTTACGCGGCCTCAAACGGCAATTGATTTAGGCGGCGTCGGTAAAGGCTACGCGTTAGATTGCGGAAGAGGAATTTTAGAGCGCTTCGGCATTCTGACCGGCTTGTTGCAAGGCGGTACGAGTTCGGTGTTGGCCTTAGGCACTGACGAATGGCCGATTGATATTCGTTATCCGTTGCAATCCGAAGCCGCACCGATAGCTCGAGTGAGATTAGCGAATTGCGGGTTTTCCTGTTCAGCCATACGACATCCGATGCAAACACATTCTGATTTGGTGAACCCGCTATCGAGTGAAGCCTTACGTGGTGACGACGCCTGTGTGGTGATGGCGGCGAACGCTATGGCAGCAGAGATTTTCTCGACGGCCTTGCTGGCAATGGGCAAAGCAAAAGCCTTACGTTATCTGGCGCAACACACTGACTTGAAACTAACCGTCC
>JABFSD010000215.1 GCA_013140935.1 Acidobacteriota bacterium | reverse complement strand
TGATTGCTGAAGGTCGCGGGCTGATTCACTCGCTTGCGTAACACCTGTTCAGACAGCGCCGCGAACGGAACGTATTGCAGCGCGCCATCCGCCACGATCAGCAAACGTTTGTTGCCGAGTTGCGATGCAACAGGCATGAGAATCGCTTTGCTCAAAGCCAGGCTCGCGGCGCGCAGTTCATTCGCCTCGGTCTCGCGGTTGGTGACGGCGGCGTAAAAACGTTGCGCGAGCGCTTCGATCTCGCTGCGTTTGGGCAGCGTGTAGCTGCGCAAGGTCGTCGTCGTCACCAGCCACAAATAGCTTTGCTCTTCGCCCAGCGCGTATTCCAACAACACGGTGTCAGGCGTGAGAACCTGCTTTTGAATTTCTTCTGCCGTCAATGGCTGCGGTTGCGTGAGTGCGGCGTAACGCGGACTCGAAGTCCGCAGTTGATTGCGCACATCGCGCAACTCCTGCGTGAGTTGTTCGAGTTCCTTTGAGACGGCGGCGGCTTGCGGCGCAGTGTTCGCGCTCGCCAACGCCGCGAGTTCTTCGGTCAGTTTGTCGTTGAGCCGGTCTTGCAACGCGCGTTCGCGTTCGACGAGTTCGGGGGCAGCGTCGGCACGCAAGTCGGCGTTGGCTTCGGTGAGCATTTCAATCAGGCTGCGGGCGCGGGCGCGTTCGCTGACATTGAGCGCAGTGAAATTCAACCGCTCTTTCGGCACGCGCTTATGCAGCCGCATCAGCACATCAATATACAAATCGTAATACTGCTGGGTCGCCGCGCGGTATTCAGCGCGACGGCTGGTGTCGGTGAGTTTGGCGCGTGCGGCTTCGACAATCTCAATGGTGGACTCAATGTGCTTACGCGCTTCTTTGAGATTGTTGCGATTGCGTTCGAGCCGCGCGAGACCGAAATGAATTTTGGCTTCGCGCTGTCGGTCGCGGACTTCGCGCGCGAGCTTGAGTGCTTCGTTGTGTGAATTGAAAGCGCGTTCGACATCGCGCAAGCCTTCATAAGCAAAGCCGAGATTGTTCAGGGCATACGCTTCGTATTGCCGATTGCCGCTCGCGCGCATCAGCGGCAGCGCCTGATTTAACGTATCAATCGCTTTCTGCCAATCGCCGACCGCGTTGTAAACGAGCGCGAGGTTGTTGAACACCGCCGCTTCGGTCGTGGCGTTTTTCGCCGTGCGGCTCATTTCGAGCGATTGGTTGAAATGTTCTACAGCCTTTGAGAAATCGCCCGCCGCCCAATGTGCCAGACCCATAAAGTTTAACGTGCGTGCTTCGGCCAAGCGCGCGGCGGGTGCGGTGGCGGCGCGTGCGATTTGTAAAGCTTGTTCGTATTGCTGCAACGCCTCTGGCGGAGCGCCCAACAAATCATAAGCGCGTCCGAGATTATTCAATGAGACGGCCTGTTTTTGTCGCGCTACCGATTGGGCGCAAGCGTCGAGCGCGGGTTGTAGCTCGCCCAGATCGAGATAGACGGCGCAGAGGCTGTTGAGCGAATTCGTAATGCCGGCGGCTGAGTTTACCGTGCGACGTAACGATAACGCGGATTGAAAGTTTTTCAGGGCTTCGCGTTTGTCGCCGAGTTGGCGCTGGGCTTCGCCGAGATTTTGCAAGGCGAGCGATTCGCCGAGCCGATTGTTTTGGCGACGGCGCAAGTCACGCGCTTGAGTCAATAAGGGCAGCGCCTTTTTCGCCTCGCCTTGGGCGATGAAAACCCGTCCGAGACTGGCGCTGGCGATGGCCTGACCGTCGCGGTCTTCGAGCGCGTCAAACAAAGCGATCGCTTGTGGGTAATGTTCGATAGCTTGGGCGGGTTGATTGCTGGCGGCGTAAAGTTCCGCCAGATTGTTTAACGTGTCGGCTTCTTCGGTGCGGTCTCTCAGCTCGCGCCATTCAGCCAGCGCCTGTTGAAAGAATCGGATGGCTTCTGCCGATTGATTGAGGCCGCGATAGTTGTCGCCGAGCGCGAAAAGCGCAATGGCGACGAAGGGTTTTTCGTTTTGGGTGCGCCACGTTTGCAGCGCCTGATTGTAAGAGGGAATCGCCTGACGACGGGCGTCGGGCTTATTGCTTTGCGCCAGTTCGTCGGCGGTTAAGAAAGCCTGTTGGGCTGCGACGGCCTGGCGGTCGAGTTCAGTGGGCGCGCGTAAGTCTGCCAGCTTCACTTTTGCTACGCCACGCGGCGCATTCTTTTCAGCGGGCGTTACTTCTAAACGATAGGTGCCTGCTGCTTCAGTCAGCGCCACGATGGACTCGGCGCGGCCTGCGTGAAAGAAATCTATTTCCGCGAGGGGCTTATTGTCGGGCGAGAACAAGGTGAGCGTGAGATCAATGTCGCGCTGTTCGACGGTGATGCGCAGAAATTGTCCGGCGAGGGCGTTGATGTGATAGCTGTGCGTTTGGCTGCCGCTGATGGATTTCTCGATGGGTTGGCCGGGCGTGAGCGCAACGGGCGTTTGTGCGTAACCCGTCAGAACACCAAAGGCGAGCAGCAGCAAAAAGCGGACTTGGAGCATGGATTCCTCCGCCAAACAGGTGCGTGAGAACGAAAGGAATCGCGTGAGGTAGCGCGGATTACTAATCCGCGCTACCTCACGCTGCGTCCCATACACCGGAGTGAAAACCGAACTAACACGACGGCGGAAAGACCGGCACGGTCAATACCGCCGAACTCGTAAACGTCAATTTGTGTAGTTTGTGTCCGCCGTCGAAAGCGCTGGCGGCTGAGTCAACATTTACGTTGTTGTTGATGATGGCACCCGTGATGCCGATGTCGGTCGTGCCCCAGATTTTCATCCAGCCGGTGCGGCCTGACGAAATGATCGTGTCAATGCGGGGCGTTGTGCGCGGGAACGTACCGGAAAGCGTTCCGCGCAACTGGCAAGTCGGAGCCGCGAGCGTGAAGCTGTAAGACGTTTCTGCGTCATCGAACAGAAATCCGAACAGCGAACCTAGCGTCGCCGCGCCGCTCGATAAATCGCCGCCTACGCGATTGACGACGAGGAAAGTGCTGTTGCCGTCAGCACGGCTCGCGATGCTCGAAGCCGCCAGCACGCGCGGCAAGCGGTTATATCCGTCGGGTTGTCCGTTGAAGCGCAACACGGCAGTGGGACTGCTGGGATCGCAACCGGGCACCGGACTGCCGAATTCCGCCGCGACCGATTCGGCTTCGAGCTCGGTTTGCACGCGCGTACGCGCCAGCACGGTGTTGCCGATGGTGCCGGTGCTCGAAACCGGCAGCTTGATGCTTTGATGTCCGATCAGAAAATTGAAACTGATGGGGCAGCCCGTGTTCTGGCCTTCACCAAAATTGTCCGGCCCGCTGCTCGCCACCGCGACGATGTATCCGCTCGTGCCTGGATCAACATCCGACATCAAAAACGTGACGGTTTGATTGGCCGTCAGACAGGCATAAGAGTCCGCCACGGAACAGGTCGCGCCGTCTATGAAAAACAAGTGCATCGCAATGCCGCGCGTCGGATGCGTATTGGTCATGGATACGCGCGTGTTCGTGTCGTTGCTGCTCGTGGGCGACGACGCATAAAACGGAAAGATCAAAATCGAACCGGGCTTCGTCGTGCTCACCGAAGAGCCGGGCGGATAGCATTGTCCCGGCCCCAGAATCGGTTGCGTCACGGTCGTCACGACGGGGGGGCTTGTGTTGTTGCCGGTGAAGGCCGCGCCGTCGCCCGCAACCGTCGCCGTATTGACTGCCGTGGCAGGTTGGCAAAGTCCCGGCACGTGCGCTGTGAGCGTAATCGTCACCGGGATAGTGAGGGATACCGAGCCGAGCGTGCAGTTGGCGGTGCCGGTGCCAACGCCCGCGCAGCTTCCTTGTGTCGTCGTCACCGTGACGACCGTCCAGCCCGCAGGCAAGGTATCCGTCATCGTAGCGTTGAGCACCGGGCCTGCGCCCGCCGCCAGAACGCCGGTTACCACAATCGAATACGTAATGTCGTTGCCCGCCGTAATCGTGGCAGGCCCGCTTTTGGTGATCGTGAGGTCTACGTCAGGGTCGGCGGCGCGCGCCGCAACGGGCAGGATGAAGAGCAGCAATGCCAATGCGAAAAAATAACGTGTGAGTCTGTGGGCGAACGCCATGGTCGTTTTACTTCCTTTAGTTCGTGATGGTGGTTGGTAGTGTGTGCGTTGAAACGGCGCAAGGGTAATGGGTTCAGGCGTTTTTGTACAGGTTTTAGTAATGCGCCAGTTCAATCGGATAAATCAGTATGTCGGCCAATCCGCCCTTGAGCGTCATTTGTTTCGCGTCTTTTTCGGCGACGGGTTTCGCCGCCAGATTGCCGCGCAAATAATCGCGTACCCGTTCAGTGTCGGCGCGGTCATTGATCGCGCCTTTGTCTTGGTCGTTGTACCACCGCCTTAGTTGCTCTAACTCGGCGATGGTGTTGCTTGACCAGACCAGCCAGATTTTTTCTGCGCCTTGTTCTTTGTCCACGAAAAAGCCCGCGCCGGTTTCGTTGGGCAGGTAAAAAAACTGGTTGGCTTTGCGTTCCGCCGATGCTGCCGCGCCTTGAGGGAACAGCAGGTTGTAAAGCGGCAGGTTGGTTTTTGGGTCGGGTTGCGGCGCTTCGCCGATGACGTAAAGAAAGCCGTCCTGCGGACTGATGAGTTTGAAGCGCAATTCATCGCCGGGCGAAAAAATGATTTCGCCGGGCATTTCAACCGGAGCGCCGCTGGCATTCTTTTTCATCCGCACGCTCAACGAATAGCTCAAGGTGCGTGGCGGAAATGGGTCTCCTATCAGCGGTGGATTCACAGTGGTCGTCGGGTTGCTGCTGCTCCACCAGAACCACGCAATGATCACGCCTGCGATCACGATGGCAGCCAGGGCGACCAGCGGCCACGGCGAACGGCGCGGCGCTTCGGGCAGCGTCGTAATTGCATTCACAGAAGACGGCGTGGGCATTACCGTTTCAGGCGAAATCGTCGTAGCAGGTGCGAAAGGGATTTTTCGTTTTGATCAATCAGGGTCGGCGCAGAAGGCACGGCGGATAAATGCGCTGGAGG
>JABFSD010000138.1 GCA_013140935.1 Acidobacteriota bacterium | reverse complement strand
TGCTTTCTTTGTCGGCTTTTTCTTTTTCTTTCTCTGCTTCTTTTTCAGCTTTCGCTTTTTCTTTGTCGGGCTTTTCCTGCTCTTTGCTGGCCTTTTGCGGGGCCGCATAACTGGTCGGCAGTTGCGCCGTCAGCGCGAACAGGCTGGCGAGCAAAGCGATAGCAACAATACGTGGGATTCGGAACGAATGGTGAAACATCTCTAGTCCTCCTTTACAGACCGGAAAAATTATCACGAGGGGAGTTCGTGCGTTGAGAGAGTGGTGTGGGCTGCTAGCCCGCACCGGTTTTGATTGCAGTGCAGCGCGGGCTGGCAGCCCACGCCACAAGTCATTTCACATAATCCAACCGCAAGTAATTGCCTTCGTCGCCCATCACCATCAGGAAGTCCTGCCCGTTGACGGTGACGCTGGTGATGCCTTCGGGTTTGTATTTTTCGTCGAGCATCATGATTTTGCGGGGCTGGTCTTCGGCGCTGCCGCTCCATTCCCACAGAAAGAAATCGGTTTTCTTCTGTGACTCAGGAACGCCGGAGATAATCAGAAAAACTTTTTTATGCGCGTCGTATGTGATGTCCCTCACGCCTTGGTTTTCGAGCGCGAGCGGAATGACGGACGGGCTGTCTACCTTGATATTGTTGAGGGTTAGCGGTTGCAACGGATTGATGAGCTTGAGCGGGACGAGTACGGCCTGGCTGCCGATGAACGGTGAGCGCAAGCCTAAGAGTATGCGTTCGTTGTTCGGGTCATAAGCCATTCCTTCAATATCGAGGCCGCCTTCCAATCTGGCCGCCGCGCCCCGTGCGGCGATTTCAGGCACGTTTTGCAGCAGAAAGGTGCGCAGGTCGCTGATGATTTCAGCCTGTGCGCCATTGATCGTCTGGGTTTGAGCGTTGAAGCTGAAACGCATGAAGGCCTTGTTGCTGGCCGCAGAATTCGGATCAGCTTGTGAGGTGATCACATAAAAATATCCGCCCCCATAGGTGATGGCTTCGGCGTCCACAAAGTTCACGTTGAGCGGTACGGCTTTCAGCTCACCCGCCTGTTTGCCCAAGTCGTTGATCGGCATCCAGACGATGGCGTTTTGGCGTCCGTCGTCAACTACCAGCAAGCCGGGAACGCCTGGCACGGCGGCTGCGCCTGAAGCTTCGGGGTCTTTGCCGAAGATGCCGGAGCTAAAACCGGTCCATTTGCCTTGCGTCAGCTTGACCGTAGCCGCGTTGCCCGTCGAAATGCTGCTGCCGCTGTTGCCATTCGTCGCGGCGTTGCCACCGCCGAATACGCCGAGGTAATAAAGCACGATGGGACCGGCGATGGCGATCAATGCGCCCATCACTTGCGCGATGATGCGGCTCAGGTTGCTGGCGCTGGTCAAACTGCTTTTCTCTTTTTCTTTGAGTTCTTTCTCTTCTTTCTTTTTGCGCTTCTTTTCTTCTTCGGCTTCGCGCTCTTCTGCTGACATGGCTGCCGGAACTGCTGCCGCCGCGCCGCCCGCAAAGGCCGCTGCCGCGATGGGCGTGCCTCCCGTCGTCAGCCCCGCGCGTTTGCGAATCTCTTCGAGCGCGTCAAGCGAGAGCCGCGCAGTTTTGTTCTCAACCGTTTCAGTCGGATTGCGAAACGTGAACATGACCTTGCCCAGTTGAATGCGGTCGCCGTGTTTCATCGTCCACGCTTCGGTGGTCAGGCGCGTACCGTTCACGAACGTGCCGTTGCTGCTGCCCAGATCAATGATGCTGTATCCGCCGTCGCGCGTCAGCACTGTTGCGTGCGAACTGCTCACCGTCGCGTCATTCAATACGACGCGATTGTGCGGCGCTTTGCCGATGGCGATTTCGGATTGATTGATGAGTACGTCGAGCTTTTCGCCCGAAGGCATGACGCCGATCAAACGCGGTGTGAATTGCGCGTCGAGTTTCGCCGCCACTTCACTGGCCGTCGCCAGTTTAACGACGACCGATTTGTTGCTGAGACGTTTTTTCAGTTCGTCGAGCGCGGCTTTATCGGTTGGGTCAGCGATAGCGATGTGCGCCTCATTCGGCGGACTCACCAACGGCAGACAGAGCTTTTCGCGCAGGAACGCCGGATTCAGTTTTTGCGCGAGCGGTATGTCAACTTCGGCGGCGCGCAAGTCGGCGGGTTGCAGGTTGAAAGTGCGGCTCATCAAATCGCGCAGCCCCAATTCCGTAGCGAGTTTTTCGGCGATCAGCGCGTGATAGAGCCGCTTGCCTTGCAGGTGTTTTTGCACGCGCTCCATATCGCTGATGGCGATGAGTTTGTTGTTGACCAGCGCGCGCGCCAGCACGTCTTCGCTCATCGCAGGCGCGTTGGCCGGAGCCGGCGGAGCGCTCGGGGGCGGTGGCGGAGCGCCTGCGCCTAAAATTTCAGTCGCCGAAAGCGTCAGCGTCTGTCCCGATTGCGCGGCGTTACCCGCAGGCGCATTCGCCGGACGAAAGGCCAGCGTGCAATGTCCCAGCCGAATCGAATCGCCCGGCTTGAGCGGCGTCGGTGTGGCGATGCGTTGATTGTTGAGATAGGTTCCGTTGCGGCTGCCTACGTCAATCAGCATGTGATGCGTACCGTCAAACCGAATCAACGCGTGATTCGATGAAATGGCCGCGTCGCTCAGAATGATTTCGTTGTCGGGGCCTTTGCCGATACGCGTATCAACGGTGGAGAGTTCGCGCTCCATCGCGCCGCCTTCGCGCAGGGTGATATGCAAGTAGGCATGGCTCGCCGCCGCCGCCGTCGTAGGTTGCGCGCCGCTTGCAGTCAATGAGGGCAGCGGTTGCGAAGCGACCAGTGTCACGCGCGCGCTGCGGTCATCGCTCGGCTGATTGCCAAAGTTGCCAGAGCCAAAGTTACCGGATGGGGATTGCGTTTCGTTCGACATCGTGGTGAATCCTCGCAGGAAGCGTGATCTGTAGCTTCTATCTAGCTTCAATCTAACAGGGGCATAAGCCTCGTGCGTTTAAGAGGATGCGGCAGGGGTAAACAGCCTTTATAAATTTATTGAATTGCGTTTATTACAGCTTGCCAGCGCCGTTCTTAAAGGCTGGCACGGGGCGGATGCTAATGTAGTTACCCCGTTAAATCAACCGGTTGTTTCTTCGTCTTTAACACGGTAAAAGGATGGGAAAAGATGCTCGCGGTGAAACTTGTTGCGGCATTTTTCGTACTCAAAGCGCACTGAAGCATTCGTTTCGTTTTAACCAATTATGCAAGCTCGAATTCATTCCGTTCTGTTGTTGCTCGTCCTAACTTCGTGTCTGACGCAAGCTCAGTCGCAACCCGCCACCGTCACAACGGCTTTGTCGAAAGCCGATTCATCCAATCTGCTCGAACGTACCTTCGATCAAGTGTGGCGCACCGTCAAAGACAAACATTTCGATCCGACCCTGGGCGGTGTGAATTGGGATCAGGTGCGCGTGCGTTATGCCGCGCGGCTTGCCAAAATCAAAACCGAAGCTGAACTCTATCCGCTCTTGCAACAGATGCTGGGCGAATTGCACCAATCGCACTTTCAAGTCATTTCGCCCGCCGCCGTCGTGACCGACGATGAAATGCCGAGCGGCACGGCGACGACGGGCATCGAATTGCAGGTGCTCGGAACGCAAGCCGTCATCAGCGCGGTCGAGCCGAATTCGAGCGCTGCGCAAACGGGCTTGCGACCGGGTTACGTCATCACCAAAGCCGGTGCCCACACGGTTGCCGGACTCGCACAAAAGCTCACGCGCAGCACTGAGACGGCCGCGATCAAACGGCTGCGGCTCGAACGTCTGGTCATCGCGCGGCTCAAAGGCGAAGCCGGAAAGTCCGTCACCGTGCAATACCTCAATGAAAAGCTGCGACCGCAAACCGCGCAACTCGAATTGCAACCTTACCAAGGCGAATGGTCGGCGGCCTTCGGCAACTTCGGGCCGCAACCGATGCGCTTTGAAAGCAAGCGACTGGCGAATGGAATTGGTTATATCAGGTTCAATATCTGGGTAACGCCGATGATGGCGAAGCTGCGCGCCGCGCTAAAAGATTTTGAAGGCATGCCCGGCTTGATTATTGATCTGCGCGTCAATCCCGGTGGCGTCGGCGGCATGGCGAATGGCTTGAGTGGATACCTCTTGGACAAAGAAGCTTCGCTGGGCAAGATGCAAATGCGCAGCGGCTATCAAAACTTTCACGTCACGCCGCAAAAGAATGCCGCGACGCCGATTTTCACGGGGCCGCTCGTGATCTTGCAGGATTACGGCAGCGCTTCGACGAGTGAAGTTTTCGCCGCCGGTTTGCAAGACCTCAATCGCGCCGTTGTCATCGGCGAACGCAGCGCGGGCGCGGCCTTGCCGTCGTTCATCGAGAAACTGCCGAAGGGCGGACTGTTTCAATACGCCATCGGCGATTTCAAAACGTCTAAAGGTACTTTGATCGAAGGGCGCGGCGTGGTTCCAAATCTCGTTGCGCCGCCCACGCGCGCCTCCTTGTTGGCCGGACGCGATCTCGCGCTCGAAGCTGCGCTCCGGCATATCGCAAGTTTGCCGAAAGCGCGCGCAACGGTTACAAAGTGACGCGCAAACTCTTCCCCAAGTCTCCCTTCAACTTCAACTTCCCAAGCGGAAAGGAAAGAGAACTATGAAACGTTTTGCAATGATGTTTATGTTGATGCTCGCGGCCACCACAGTGGCGCTGGCGCAAGCTGCTGCGCCCAAGCCGCCCCCATCGGATGCCACCGCCAAGCCCGAACCAAAAGCCGTAGCGGCGCTGCCGACGGTGGATGCCGTACTCGAAAATTACGTCAAAGCCCTGGGCGGCAAAGAGGCGATTCAAAAAGCGACCAGCTACACGATGAAAGGCAAGATCGAACTGCCCGCGATGAGCATGTCAGGCCCGGCGGAAATGGTGAGTAAAGCCCCGAACAAAGCCTTTACTAAATTTACGCTCGAAGGCTTCGGCGACATCCTGCAAGGATATGACGGCAAGGTGGCTTGGGCGCAAGACCCGATGCAAGGCATGCGCGAATTGAGCGGCGTCGAATTAGTTA
>JABFSD010000177.1 GCA_013140935.1 Acidobacteriota bacterium | reverse complement strand
CACCACCCGCACCGGAATACGTGCCATACCTGCGCCGCAAGCTGGCAGGGTTCATCTCGGCAAACTGAGGAAATCCGTGGAACCCGACGACTGCTCATTTTTCTACGTTTCTCACTGCTCGGTTACAGTAAGCGATACCCACCGCCTAAAGGCGGAATTACGAACGCTTTTGCTTACCAGCCGCTTTTACTGCGAGCCTTTCATGCACCCTTGATACGTTTGATGTACTTGCCGTCTACCCCGTGAATGCGCAGTTGAATCAGTTCGTCTGCCGTCAGTTTGTCGTATCCGGCTTCGCGCATCTCTTTGACGAAGGCGGCGTCTACGCGATGGATGCGCATGCTGATGAGCTTGTCGGGGGTGAGATTGTTGAAGCCGAGTTCGCTCATCGCTTTGATGAAATCGCCGTCTACGCGATGAATCTTGAACGCAACCAGTTTCTCGAACGGCAGATTGGTGAAACCCATCGCCTGCACGCCTTTGATAAACGGCTCGTCAATTTTGTGAATGCTCATCGTCATCAACTGATCGAGGGTCAGGTCTTTGAAGCCCAACGCCTGCGCTTTACTGATGAATTCGCGCGTGATGCGATGAATGCGCATCGAAATCAATTTGTCGGCGCTCAGGTCTTTATAACCAAGGGCTTCGACCTCTTTGACGTAAGCGGCGTCTACTTTGTGAATGCGCATCGAGACCAGTTTGTCGGGCGTCAGATTTTTGAGGCCGAGTTCGCGCATGCTTTGAATGAAGGCGAGGTCTACTTTGAAGATGCGAAACGACATCAGGTTATCGAGCGTGAGTTTCTCGAAACCCCACGATTTCGCCTCTTGCACGAAGCGCGTGCTGACATCGTGCAAGGCGAGGCCGAACAGCCGCTCCGGCTTGATGTCGCCGTAACCCAGACCGCGCATCGTGTCGAGATAAGCGACGTTCGGCGTGAAGCGAAACTCGCCGATGCCCTTGCCTTCGCTGACCAGACCGGTGAAGACGAAATTGCCCGCTTCGCGATTGAGCGCGAATTGCGTCTTGCCGTTCGCGTTCGGATCGAAGCCGGTGAAATCTTCGAGGCGGTAATCGGAACTGCTCATGTGAAAGCGATTGGTCTTGTCTTTGCTTTCCGAGCGCAATTCGAGCCAGAGCTTTCTGCCTTGATCGGTGTCGCTAACTTTGGCCGACCAATCGCCCGTGACGGGTTCCTGCGCCATCGCTCTCAACGCGCCGCGCGACCAATGCGCGGCGCTCGACAACCCCACGATCACCACCGCTAGTAAAAGTATTTTGCGCATAATGTTTCCTTTCAGCCTCGTGGCACGGGCGACAGCCCGTGCCACAAACTATTTGAGCAGGATCGAATCCAGCCCCCGCATTTTGAGTTTGAGCAATTCGCTGGACGAAATGTTTTTGAATCCGGCGGCGCGCATCTTCTGTACGTATTCCGGCGTCACGCCGTGCATCTTGAATTTGACCGCGTCGTCGAGTGTCAGTTTGTCGAAGCCGAGCGCGCGCATTTCTTTGATAAAGCCCGTTGTCACGCCATGAGTCTTGAGGCGCGTGAGATCAGAGAAACTGAGGTTGTCGTAACCGAGCGCCTTGAATTCCTGCGCGTCTTCCGGCTTCACGTTGTGCGCTTTGAGCCGGACGATGTCTTGCACCGACAGCTTGCCGCCGCCCCAGCCTTGCGCCTGCCGCACGTAAGCCTCAGTCACGCCCATCGCTTTAAGTTGCGTGAGTTGATTGGCAGATAAATTCTCGAAACCCGCGCGTTTCATTTCAGCGGCATATTCCGGCGTGATGCCCGGATGCCGCATGGAAGTGAGTTGGTTGAGCGAGAGTTTATCGAAACCCGCTTGTTTCATCTGGTTGACGTAAGCCGCCGTGAGTCCCGCGACTTTGATGTTGATAAGATCGCGTATCTGTAGCTTTTCGGTCGCCAGCGTTTGCGCTTCGCGGATGTAAGCCTGCGTGATGTCGTGAATTTTCATCTGCACGATTTGCCTGATCGTCACATCGGCATAGCCTGCCTGCCGAATCGCTTCGATGTATTCAGGCGTCACGTTGTGTAGCTTGAGTTGCACCAGATCATTCGCCGTCAAACCTTCCGCCGCGGGCTTTTCTTGCGACATTTCACCCACGACGATAACAGGTACGGGATTCGGCGCAGGCACAGGATTCGGCGCAGGCACAGGGTTCGGCACTACAACCGGACGCACGTCATCTGGCTCATCTTCAGCTTGTGTTTCAGGTGCTTCAGGTGCTTCTGGTGCTTCTGGCGCTTCAGGCGTTTCTGGCACTTCAGATACTTCGAGCGGTGGAATCACTGTGGGCACGACGGGGGTCGGCGGCGCAGGCGGCACGGGTTTGTTTTGCGACACCGCTTGCAACGCCGCCAACGGCAACAACAAACACGCCGTCAACACGACTGCCGCCACCTGACGTGGCGTAGACAACCAGCGACGTTTCACCGCCGGGTCCAACATCGTGCGCACGCGGCTTTCGAGTTCCGAACAACCCATGCCGACGGCGACGGCGGGCGTAGCCTGCAATTTGAACGAGTTCGCCAGCGCCAATAAACACGAAGCGTAATCGGAGGCCCGCGTGCCTACGGCCAGCACGCAATCGTCGCAGGCCAACTCGCGCTCGACGCGCAATTGCCGCGCGGCGCGCCACACCAGCGGATTGAACCAGTAAAGCGCACACGCCACGCTCGCCAATAATTGCGTCAAACAATCGCGGCGCTTGATGTGGGCGAACTCATGCAACAACACGATGCGCTGCCATTCGCGCGACCAGCCGTTCGCTTCGTAAGGCAACACGACGACGGGACGCCATACGCCCCACGTCACGGGCACGGTGAGGTCCGCGCTCGAATACAGCGTCACGTGCGTAGGCAAATCCAACTCTACCGACAAACGATTCGCCAGCGCCGACCAGTGATAATTCGTCAATCGCTCGCCGTCTTGCGTGATGCGCCGCAACTGCCACGCGCCCCACGCCAACCGCGCCAGCACGAAGGCGGCGCCCAACAGCCATAAGGCAAAAATCACTTGCGTCCAATCGAATTGCCACACCGACGCGTCAACAACGGGCGGCGCTATTTCAATCCAGCTTGGCGTAGCGATTTGCGGCGCGACGACCGGCACCGCCCCTAAGGCTTCCGCTGTAACTACCGACTCAGACTCAGCCACCGGCGCAGGCAACAGCGCGACCTGCCATGCCGGAATCGCGCGCGCTAACAAAGGCAGCGCGAGCAAAGCCGTGAGCGCAAGGCTCCAGATCAAGTGTCTGCCCGCCGCCGAAGCCAAGCCTGCTTTGCGCAATGCAACGCATAAAACGGCGGCAGCGGCCAAGATGACGAGCGATTTGGCCATCAACTCGAACCATAGAAGCGCATGGGGTTGCCATTGTTGAAATGCCTGTAGCGTAAGTTGCTCCATCAGCGGCCTTCCTTTCGGGCTTGTTCGATCAGCGCAGAGAGCCGATCCAGTTCGTCTTGTTTGAGTTTGCTTCTCGAGAGATCGAGCAGCGCCGCAACGGCCTGTTCGGTCGAACCCTCAAAAAACGTTTGCAACATTTGTTTGAGCGCCGATTGCCGCGCCTTGGCGGGCGCGAGAGTCGGCAGATAGACATATTTCGCGCCGTCGGTTTCGTGCTGCACGTAACCCTTTTCTTCCATCACCCGCAACAACGCGCGCACCGCCGAATAGCTCGGCGCATTGGGCAAGGCTTCCAGCACTTCGGCGGCCGTCGCCTTTCCCGTCCGGTGCAATACGTCCATAATCTGCCGCTCGCGGCGGCTCAAATTGTGCTGTGCCTGTTTATTCATCGGGAAGATTTACCTTTCGCCAAACTCAATGCTAAAAAATTAGCACTAGCCTCGCAGCGCGTCAAGGGGCTAGTGCTAAAAAAACAGCATTTATTTTTAAGCGACGCCTATTCGCACCGCAGCGCAATCATCGGATCAACCCGCGTCGCGCGCCGCGCTGGAATCCAGCACGCCAGCAAGGCTACGCTGGCGAGCAATAATGCGATCAGGCCGAATGTGAGCGGATCGGTCGCACTCACGCCGTAAAGCACGCCCGCCATCAGGCGCGTCAACAGCGTTGCGCCAACCAATCCCAACACCAGCCCGATAAACGTGAGCATCAAGCCTTGCCGCACGATCAACCGCACGATGGCGCGGGCGTCTGCGCCCAGCGCCATGCGTATGCCCAACTCGCGCGTACGTTGCGCGACCGAATAAGCCGTCACGCCATAAATGCCAATCGCCGCCAACAACAACGCCAGCAAACCGAAGCTGCCCAACGTCGCAGCCGCCGCGCGCACCGGCACAAAGGCCGTACCCAGATGTTCGTTCAGTGTGCGCACGTCGCTCACCGGCAGCTTGCTATCCAGCGTCTGAATCGCATTGCGCACCGGATTGAGCAGCGCCGACGGCTCGCCGGCGGTTTGCACCATCAGGCTCAACCTGCTGCGCGGGTGTTGGGCCAGCGGAACCCAGATGAAAGCCTGCGGCGTTTCGCCGACCGTCCAGTATTTGCCGCCGCGCGCGACGCCGATGATACGGATGAAGTCGGTATCTTTTTCATTGTTTGAATATCGTTGACCGAGCGCCTCAGCCGGCGTTTTGCCAGGGAATAAATTTCGCACGAAGGTTTCGTTGACAACGGCTACGTCAGCACTGTCGTCACTGTCAGCGTCGGTGAAATCTCGGCCTGCGATTAGCGTTACGCCCATCGTCTCGAAATAGCGCGGTGCGACCACCGCATAGAGCGCACTCGGCTGAGCAGCTTGTCGCTGTGGTGGCTGGTCAGGGGCATAAACCGAAAAGTTGCGGTAATCAACCAGCGAGAGCGGCGCAAACGTAGTGAACGAAGCCGAGCGCACACCCGGCAAGGCGTTGACACGTTCGAGCAGCGTCTTTTCAAATGCGGCGCTGCGTCCCTGGTCATAACCTTGCAGGCTCAAATCGAACGACATCATCAAGCGGCGCTCTGACTGAAAGCCCAGATCGAGCGCGGTGACGTGTTGCAT
>JABFSD010000492.1 GCA_013140935.1 Acidobacteriota bacterium | reverse complement strand
ATCCACGAACGCCGCCACGACCACCACGCGCGCGGCGTGATCGAATGTGTCGGCGAACCAATCGCCAACAAATACAACAACGGATGTTCGCTGTAAGTGTCCCAACGGTTTTTGATGAATCCGCTTTCAGGATGCCAGCCCATCGAGAGCAGGCGCGCGTGGCCGTTGAGCATCCACGCGAAATCAATGGCGTGATAAAGCTGCGCGGCGAGCGATGGAATCTCTTTGTCGCTGGCGAAGTACTGTCGCGCCGTCAGCACCCCGCCCATCAACAGCGCCGTATCAATCGAACTGATTTCGCTCTTCCACACGCGCTCGCCGGTCTTCCAATCCATCCCCCAATTCATCGAACGATAAAACCAGCCGTGTTCGCGCGGCGCGCGTTCGTCGAGGAAGCGCAAACAATTCAACACACGTTCGCGGACTTCTTCGCGTTTGAGCCAGCCGCGTTCCGCCGCAATGCAAAGCGCCGTCAAGCCAAAACCCGTCGCCGCAATGCTCGCCGTGTTGCGATGCGTTTCGTCGTGCGTCGTGCCGTCGGTGCGCGCCCGGTCGAGCGTCAGGCCGGTGTTTGCATCACTGTGTTCGACAAAGAAACGAAACGCGCGGCGGCAAAGGTCTTCGAGAAAATCTTCGTCGGCGCGCGTGAGGCGATAGGCGGCTTCGGTCGGCAATGAAGCCAGCGCGAGCGCGGGCAGTGAATAAAGAAAGGAACGGCGTGAAGGCATTGTTTATGAATGAAAAGTGTGGTGAATCGGTCAGCGCCAGTTTTCATAGCGCAAATTCGGGATGGCGTGAAAGTCTTTGTCAGAGGTCAGCAGAATCAAAACCAAAGTCGAAGCGCGATTCGTATCGAGTAGGTAATGCGCCATGGTTATTGAAACTCCTCGGCAAACCACCTCTCATTCTTCAGATGGCCGGCCAAGTCGCTGGCTTTCATCTCTGCCTCGACCGCATCCCATTGGCGGTTCCATTCCTGTTCGTCAAACGGTTCGTTCGGGTCTTCTGCGGCAATGCTGGCTTCCAGATAGCGCATTAGTCCTTCGCGTCTGGCGCGCAGTTCTGCTTCGCTAAACACATTGCGCGGATTCGGCGGCGTGGCTTGAATGCGCTCGACCAATCGCAACAGCGAATCGTTTGCCGCTTCAACATCTTCAGTATCTGGGTCAGTCACGACGGGCGCAGGCAAGGCGACTGCCAATAACGTAGCCGCCGCTTCATCCGCCGAACGCCGTGACGTAGCGGCGTAATCCTGCAAGCGCGTCGCTAACGGTTCAGATCGGGTAATCGTTAAACTCATTGTGGTTCCTCCTTCGATGATTCGCTATCACTTCATTCCGCATGATCAGCGGCATCATACGAGCCCGACAACGGATCGCCAAAATCGTAACCGTTTTTTTTGCGGCGGTGCACCCGCTTTCAGTTTGTGGCAAACACGAGCGGTGCAAAAACCCTGAGGCGCAATTGCCACGTATCGCCGTGTGCGAGATGCGCCAGCCAACTGCGAATGCTTTCGGTCAATTGGCGCAGGGCCAATGCGCGGTGGCGATAAAGCGTCTGGTAGTGCCGCAAGCGTCGCCGGGCGCGTCTCAGGCTGGCGGATTTCAAACGAATCTGGTGCGGCAAAATGCGAAAGCCGAGAAAGCTCGCGCCGCAGCGCGTTTCAAACAACTGGCTTTTGATCGGATGAATCTGCAAGCGCACGTCCGCGAGCGCTGACTCAATCGCCGGTCGCGCCTGACGCAGAAATTCATGGTCGTCGCTGAAAAGCGCAAAGTCGTCCACATAACGCACGTAATGTTCCGCCTTGAGTTGCTCTTTGACGAAATGATCGAAGCCGTTCAGGTAAACGTTGGCAAAAAACTGGCTGGTCAAATTGCCGATGGGCAAGCCGCGCCGGCGTGCGCTCGGCGTGAACAGGTCATCGCCCGCGAAGTAATGATGGACCGTTTCCTGTGCGTTGCTCGCGTCAATGATGGTGTCAATCAGCCAGAGCGTGTCGGGGCATTTCAGCTTGTGCCGCAGCATGCCTTTCAACCGCTCGTGGTCAATGCTGGCGAAGTATTTGCTGATGTCGCATTGCAACACATAACGTCGGCTGCGCGCGTAACCAATGAACTTGCGCAACGCTCGATGTGAGCCGAAGCCCGTGCGATTGGCGTAACTGTCAGCGATAAAGGTTTGCTCAAACAGCGGCGCAATCACGTTGCATAAAGCGTGATGGACGACGCGGTCGCGGTAAGGCGCGGCTGAAATCATTCGGCGTTTGGGTTCGACGATGTGAAAGGTTTTATAAGCGCCCGGCTGATAGGTGCGATTGATTAGCTCTGACTGTAATTGCAGCAGTTCGGCTTCGAGGTTGAAATTAAAAGGCAGCACATTGTCGCGGAATCGTTTGCCGCGTTGGGCTTGACGGGCGGCTTGCCACAGGTTGGCAAAATCGGTCACGGGCAGCCACAGATGGCCGTGCCGTTTCATTGCGTCAGGCTCCGTTGCTGCCCGATCCAACCGCCTAAGTTGCGCCCGATTTCATCAATCAGTTGGGCCGCGTAACCATAGCGGCGCACGTCTATCAATTGAAAGTCTTTGAGCAAGCGGGTTTGCAAGCGCACGATGTCGAGCTTGCCGTTGAGGGTTTCGAGCCGCGCCAGTTTTTGCGTTTCATAGCGCGCCAGAATCAGTTGTTCCAGCAATTCATAAAGCTCGCGGATGAGGCGTTCGCCCAGCGTGAAGCGATGATCGCGCGGCAAGCGATTGAGCAAAGGCACGTACCACAAAATCAGATCGTAGGTCTTTTGAATGATCGGCAACTCGGGCTGTTTTTTCATGGAGCGAATAAAGAGGTGAGCCTGAACTGACCTTCGAACCCTCGCGGGCCTACCAGCCCGTTCAGGCTCGGTTGATTTTCGGAGGCAATCGCTCGCCTCACCGGAGCGCGCTCTGGACTCTTCTTTGTACGCTCGCTGAAATCCCTTCCAGCAATTCTGACCGTGAAGAGTACTCGCAGACACCACAACCCGCACACCGATATTGTTGTTGCGGTTGCCCGGCTCATTGTTGTTACGGTTGGCGGAACGACAATTGTTAGATTGATTGATCCACGAGCCGCCACGCAGCCGGAGTGGCGCACCCCGCTTTCGCCGCCTCACACCGATACTGCTTTGGGTGAGCCGACGAAGTCTCGTTGAATATGTCAAAAAAAAAATTCATGCGCGCTAACGCGCGCAGAAGGGTAAAGACAAAAGAGCCAAGGGCTAAAAAGAGCTAAAGCGCCGAGTGCCCAAGAGTCCTCGCAGACACCACAACCCGCACACCGACACCGTAGTAGCGGTAGCCCGGCCCATCGTCGAGACGGCAGGCGGAACGACAAACGTCAGATAGATTGATCCACGAGCCGCCACGCAGCACGCGGGATTGACCATCTTCCGGGCCAGTCGGATCAACCGCTACGCCCTGCTTTTTGCATTCATCGTAATAGTTGTCAGAGAACCAATCCTGACACCATTCCCACACGTTGCCGTGCATGTCATAAAGCCCGAATGGATTAGCTACGCCAAGAGTGCCAACCGCGACGGTTTCATTACGCGGCTTACTTTTCGGCGTTTGGGCGTAAGGATATTCGCTATCGTAATTGACGAACTCAGGCGCAATGGTCGGCCCGAAAGCAAAGGGCGTCGTTGTACCCGCGCGACAGGCATATTCCCACTCGGCCTCAGTCGGCAAGCGATAAGCGCGTCCGGTTTTGGCTGAGAGCCGCGCACAAAATTCCTGTGCGTCTTCCCAACTGATTTGCTCAACCGGACGTTGGTCGTCGCTCTCTTTGCGGCGTTTATCTTTAGGGCAGTATGACGGCTCGGCCTTCAACTCGCGCTCGACTTGCGGCCAGCTTGCGACTTCGCGCCATTGGGCTTGCGTGATGGTGAACTTGCCCAAATAGAAAGGCGAGACCGTGACTTCGTGTTGCGGCATTTCATCCTTTACCCAATCGCCGCCGTCTTTGTAATAACGCTGAATCTCTTTGCGTGCGTCTTTGGCGTCCGCTTCAGAAGTGCCCATCGTGAACGTGCCGCCGGGAATCTCGACCATCTCAAGCGTGAGGTCGGGCGCAAGCTCTTCGATGAATTGATTCGCCGTGAGCGTGCGGCGTTCTTTGACCTTGCCGCGTTCGTCGAGCGTGACGGTGTCGAACTCAAAGAGCGTGAGTTTGAAAGGCTGTAACTCGGCTTCCCAACGGGCGATGAGTTCGCGCACATTTTCGACGCGCGCGGTTTCGCCCAATGATTCGAAAAGCGAGAGCGCGATTTGTGCGTGCGTCAAAGCCTGTCGCAAGTCGCCTTGCGCCTGACACACCAGACTGAGCAAACGCTGAATGACGGCAACGCCCAGCGCATAACCCTGCCGTTCGTGCCGGGCGAGTTCCGAGGCGAGCCGTGCGTGCAACGCCGCATAATGCTCCGTGAGATGAGCTTTCATCTCTTGCCATTCGGCTTGCGCGGTTTGCAGTAGTTGGCGCAAGTCGCGCCGTTATTCTGCTTCGGCGGACTTGAGGCGCGCTTCTAGTTCGCGCACAGCTTCGGCGCGCGCCTTGAGGCGCATCTCATTCATCCCTGCGCCGGTGAGTTGCAAGACGACGAAATCTTCGACGGTGCGCAAATCGGCGGCTCCGGCGGGCGGGGTGGTGGCTGCGCGCGTTTCATAACGTTGCACGAAAGCTTCCCACCGTTCGGCTTGTTCGTCGCGCAAGCCGAGATGACGCAAGACGCGACTGCCCGTGCGGGCAAAGGCCAGCGCCAGCGGATCAAACTTGACGGCTTGATCGTGCGCGGGCGCATCGTCAGGCAACACGATCAAGCCCGCGAACTGGCTGGTTTGCCCGCTGCGTTCGGCGATGAACCGGTCAACGGCATCCAGCACGTCGAGGACTTGGGTTTGTTGATGTTGGCGCGCGAGTTCGTCGAGTAAGGCTTCGCACACGCCGTCGTGAAATTCGAAAATCTCTTCATCGCCGAACGGTTCGTCAGGTTCGCGCTTGGG
>JABFSD010000369.1 GCA_013140935.1 Acidobacteriota bacterium | reverse complement strand
GTCGAATCTAATATCGCCGAGGCGCGCGAACACGGCTTGATTCAGGTTTATGCGTTCACTTATGTGCAGGGCTTTTTTGAAAAGCTCGGCTTCCGCGTCGTAGCCCACGAAGCCATGCCGCGCAAACACTGGATGGATTGCGTCAACTGCCACAAGTTCAACGCCTGCGACGAAATTGCGATGGTGTTGCAACTAATCGAGGGCGCAGAACCCGAAGCCTTTGACGTTTCGCAAGTCGGCGTACCGATTGTGCAGATCGCTCGATAATTTGTAGCGCGGGTTACTAACCCGCGCTACATCGGACACCGACTGTCCCAAACCGGACAGCCCGAACAAAGATTTTTTCGCTAACTCGTTGCGCCATCACAGCAACGGATTTGGCACAGCAATTGGAGAGAAGAAACAACTGATGACTCAAATGATGGATTATTCACTCGCCGCGCCGAAAGGTTTTGTCGCAGGTGTCACGCGCGCGGGCTTGAAAAAGGCTGGGGAAGATTTCGCGGTGATTGTGTCAGAGCGTCCGGCGATTGCGGCGGCGGTATTCACGACGAACTTAGTGCAAGCCGCGCCCGTGCTGGTCTCGAAAGAACACCTGCGCCATCGCACGCATCGCGCCATCGTCGTCAATGCCGGGTGCGCCAATGCTTGCACAGGTGACGCGGGCTTGAACGATGCGCGCCAGACGACGCAATTCGTAGCCGAAAAGCTCGGCTGCAAACCGCAGGAAGTTTTAGTCTGTTCGACCGGCGTGATCGGTCAGCGGCTCAAGATGCAAAAGCTCGAAGTCGCCATCGAAAGCACGGCTTCGCACCTGACGCGCGAAGCCGCGTGGCGCGTCGCTGAAGCGATTATGACGACCGATACGCGGCCCAAGCGCGCGCTGAAAAAGTTCAAGCTGGGCAGCACCAACGTCACCATCGCGGGCGTATGCAAAGGCTCCGGCATGATTCATCCGAACATGGCGACGATGCTTTCGTTCGTGACGACCGATGCGGCGATTGGCAAAGCGGCTTTGCAGGCGGCGTTGAAACAGGCGGTCAAGAAAACGTTCAATCGCGTATCGGTGGACGGCGACACTTCGACAAACGACTCACTGATGATTCTGGCGAACGGCGCAGCGGGCAATGACACGATCACGAGTGTTAATAGCCCTGAGTTTGAACGCTTCACTGCTGCGCTCACCGAAGTTTGCCGTACGCTTGCCATTCAAATCGCCCGCGATGGCGAAGGCGCGCGCAAGCTTGTGACCATTCACGTCAAAAACGCGCCTTCTGAACTGGCGGGAGAAAAAATCGCTGCGACAATTGCTACGAGTCCATTGGTGAAAACCGCGATTGCCGGACACGACGCCAACTGGGGACGCATTCTCGCCGCCGCCGGACGCAGCGGCGCGAAATTCGATCCGGCGCACGTCGAGATCAAGCTGGGCAATCTCGTCGTCGCACGCAACGGCGGCGGCCTCAATTTCAGTGAAGACCGCGCCCTCGAAATTTTGCAAAAAGATGAGGTCACGATTACCGTAGACCTTCATCAAGGCGAAGCAGATGTCACCGCGTGGACATGCGATTTGACTGAAGATTACATTCATATCAACGGCGATTACCGAACGTAGTGGCTAGTTGTTAGTGGCTGGTGGCTAGTGACTAGCCACTAAAATTCTGCAACTCATTCCAAAAACGTTTCGTACCCAGAAAGCAAGTCGCCGAATCAGGCGGGAGAAAAAACGTTCAACACGATAGGGAATTACAAGTTATGCGATTTCAAACTTTGGGTTTGAAAGGGAGAGGAGAATCCATGTTTCAAAGTTTATTAAAGGCCGCAGTTAGTTGCGCCGTCGTTGCTGCATTCGTGGTGACAGGAACGCTGGCGCAGGACGCGCCGAAACCTGCGCCGCTGCCAGCGACGACGCCAGCGGCGCAGATGCCCGCCGTATCACGTCCATTGCCGACGCGGACTTCGGGACTCGAATCGGGCAAAGTTGCGCGCTGGTCATTGCGCGATGCGATTATGACCGCGCTCGAAAACAACGCCGACATCGAAATTGATCGCTCGACCGTCAGGCAGCGTCAGTTCGACATCACGGCTGCCGAAGGCGCTTACGATCCGGTTTCAACGCAGGGCACGAGTTTCAACTCGACTGGCCGACCGAATACGCGCCCGTTCTCAGGTTTGCAGGAAGGCGAAGACACCCTGGCGAGCAAAACGCTGGTTTATAACTTCGGTCATCAAGGCTTTATTTATCGTACGGGCGGTAGTTACCAGGTGAACTTTAACAATCAGCGCTTCTCCTCGAACTTTGCCCTGTTCACCGCGCAATACGACCCGAACCTGAGTTTTTCGCTCTCGCAACCGCTGTGGCGCAATTACAAAATTGACCGTAACCGTTATCAAATCCAGATTGCCAAAAAGCAGCTTGATCTCTCGGATGTGCAGTTTCGCCAGCGCGCCATCGAAGTGATTTCGCGTGTGCAAACGGCTTATTGGAATTTGGCGCTGGCGATCAAAGACGAAGAAGTGCAACGCGACGCTTTCAAGCTGGCCGAAACGCAACTTAGTCAAAATCAACGCCAGGTCGAAGTCGGTACGCTCGCGCCGATTGACGTGGTGCAATCGGCTACGGTGATAGAAACGCGTCGCCAGCAAGTCTTTCAGGCGATGGAAGCCGTAGGCCAAGCCGAAAATACGCTCAAGAATTTAACGGTCAGTGGCATCAACGATGAATTGTGGAAGACGCAGATTGTTCCGACCGAATCATTTGAAGCGGCTCCGACCAATCTGCCGTTGGATGATGCGATGAAATTGGCAATAGACAATCGCCCCGAACTCAAACAGTTCGCGTTGCAAAAAGAAATCAACCAAACCGATCAAGGGTTTTTGCGCAATCAAATTAAACCGCAGATTGATTTTAATTTTAGCTATGGCACCGTCGGTACCGGCGGTGCCCCGCGAAATGTGAATACTGTGGCAACTCAGTTCATCGGCGGATATGGCACAGGTCTGGCGCGTCTGTTCAGCAATCAATACCGGCAGTGGACTGCGGGCGTGCAAATTACCTTACCCTGGCGCAATCGCACTGCGAAAGCCAATCTCGGACGCTCACTCGAAGTAGGTCGCCAACTTGATTTGCGCGCGCGTCAGCAGATGCAACTCATTGAAACCGAAGTCCGCAATGCCGTGCAAGCGGTTGATTTCGCCAAGCTGCGCATCGAAGCCTCGCGCGCCGCGCGGCTCTATGCCGAACAGCAACTCGAAGGCGAGCAAAAACGTTTTGCCGCCGGGCTTTCGACGACCTTCTTCGTGTTGCAACGGCAAAATGAATTGGCGCAAGCACGTGGCTCTGAGTTGCGTGCTCTTGCTGATTACAACCGTTCAGTGGCGGAATTGCAGCGCGTCATTGCGACTACTCTCTCAAGTAACAGTGTCGAAGTGAAATCGGAAATCACGGCGCAACCCGGCGATAAGAAATGGGGTGAAATAAAATAACGATTATTTTTGTGACTGACCCACCCCTGGAGCGGCTCGCTGAAAAAGCGAGTCGCTCCATTTGCTTTTAGGCATACAAAAATTCGGTTTTATCCAAATAACAAAATATTTGAGCGAAAATAAAATAAATTTGCGCTTTCGCTTTATCGAAAAATGCGCTTGACGCATTTTGTTTATGGGCGTATAAGCCTCCCCGCATTACTCGCACAAAGCGTTCACTTGTTACTTCTCTGAACCAATTTTTAGAGAAAGCAGGAAAGATTCTATGAGACGAATGATCGAACAGCACAACTCGTTACGCCGCGCCGCTCAGGGCGCAACGCAGGCCGCCAGCCTGTGGGCGGAGTTGTGTGCCAGGTCAAATGATTTGTCTCCGCGACCCAGTGGGAACGGTGTGAGTGCGATTGATTTGAACGCGACAGGTTTCTATTTAACCGGTTGACGATGCGGGAGCGGCTGCTTCCGCTCCCGAAAATCCTGCCAAAATTATGGCGGTAATAGGCTCAAGCAGGAGCCGAAGGATAAATCGAGGAGCGAGCCGCTTCAGCAAAACTGAAGCGGCTCGCTTTTTATTTATTCAGACCGCTTGTTGTTAAGTTTTTTGTGGAATAACTTGATCGGTCATTTTATTAAGTTACTGTATTTGTAGCTTAAACGGCGTTTGTGTACCTGCTTGGCGAGCTTACTCGGAGAATCGTTTATGAAAACGCGGCAGCGCGAAGAAATACGAAGACAACTGCGCGCTCACGGCTGGGAAGTTTGCGCGGTGGAAGATTGCGCGAAAACGCCTGCCGCTGATGCGTGGTATCTGGTCGAGCTTTGGCAGATACGTTCGCGTTGGACGCCGGTCGGAGCGGAGTTATTCATCTCGTTCGTAATTGATCCTGCATACGACATTCAGGCAAAAGATCGTTGGCGCGGCGTATGGCTCGTCACTGGTTCGCGGCAACGACCTGCGAATCAGCGCAATCAGGATGACGAAGTCGGCTTAGTCGTCAGCAAGGGCTGGCGCAATCGTTTGCCCGCGTTTATCGCGGGCGTGAATCAGTTACGAAGCAGTAATAACCCGGAGGTAACTATGGATACGCAATTTGACGAATTTGACGAACAATTTTTTCACGCAACCGATGAGCAAACGGCGTAAGGGCTTCCCGTCTGAAACGCAGGTCAAGCGCGGTCATCGCATCATCGTAGTAGGAGGCGGCGGCGAAAAAGAATTGACCGAAAAGCTCGGACGCAACGATCCTTGTCCGTGCGGTTCAGGCCGCCGGTTTCAAGAAATGTTGTATGTTGAGCGGCAAGTATGACGGTGCGCAGCGCGATCATTACTTTTAGGGAATGAACGAGCCGCGCGATAGCGTGTCCGTAGCCCGATCGTTAGCGAGGGCTACAGTGACGAGGCGTACCTGAATGCCGAAGGGCGCGTCGCCGAGGTAGCCCTCGCTAGCAGCGCGGCAGCGTGTGTCCGTAGCCCGACCGTTAGCCTTGTCATTACCCAAGTTTTTGCACGGGACTTGACAGCCTTGCGCCACGCCGATCTCCTTTTGAA
>JABFSD010001020.1 GCA_013140935.1 Acidobacteriota bacterium | reverse complement strand
TGCTGATTGCGCGCTGTTTGAGCGCGTTGGGGCAACACGAAGAGGCACAGGGGATGATTACGCCGCAGGTGAAAGAGACGGCGGCGGCTGATTACGACATCGCGTTTTGGCTGGCTTCGTTTTATGCGATGGAAGGCTTGAACGACGAAGCGATTGAATGGCTGCGGCATGCGGTGAAGCTGGGCAATGAGAACTATCCTTACTTCGCGCGTAACTCGAAGCTCAATAACTTGCGTGATGATCCGCGCTTTTTAGATTTGATGAACGATCTCAAGCTGCGTTGGGAAAAGAGAAATTAAGTACTGCGAAAACAAAGTTATCTGGCATTTTTCTCTCCCACATTTTTCTGTCTAATCACCGTAGCAATTAGACAGAAAAATGTGGGAGAGAAAAATGAACAGTGAGGAAATGCAAGGCAACTTAGTTTTCGGTGTATTAAGTAAGGAGGCAATCAACGATTATGCGATTCATCAATCCGAAAACGGATTTTGCGTTCAAGAAAATCTTCGGCTCCGATCAAAGCAAGCCGATTCTGATGAGCTTTCTCAATGCGCTGCTTTATGACGAACAGCCGATCATCGTTGATCTCGAAATCATTGACCCTTACCTCGCGCCGAAAATCGAAGGGATGAAAGACACCTTCGTAGACGTGCGCGCGCGCTTGCAAAGCGGACGTTTCGTCATCATCGAAATGCAGGTACTCAACGTCGAGGGCTTCGAGAAACGAGTGCTTTACAACGCGGCCAAAGCCTATTCGACGCAGTTGATGGAAGGCGACGTATACAAAGACTTGAGTCCGGTGGTGGCGCTGACGATTACCGATTTTGTGATGTTCCCCGAATCCGCCGAAATCGAATCGGCTTTCGTGTTAAAGGAGCGGAAGGCTTCACTTGAGTACCCGCAAAGCGACATACAACTGGTGTTTGTCGAGTTACCCAAATTCACTAAGGCGCTCGATCAACTGACGGGCATCAAAGATAAATGGCTCTTTTTCCTGAAGAATGCCCGTGACTTACAAGTCGTTCCCGACGCGATGGGCGAAGTGGCAGAAATCAAGCAAGCCTTTCACTTCGCCAACCTGGCCGGATTGAGTCCGAAGGAATTGGAGGTTTACGAACGCAAGCTAATGTTTATTCGTGATCAGCGTGGCGCTATTGCACTGGCCGAGCGCGAAGCCGAAGAAAGAGGAAGGAAGCAAGGGGAAGAAAAAGGGGAAGAAAAAGGGCGAGCGAAGGGACGAGTGGAAGGGTTAGAGGAAGGCGAAGCCATAGGCAGAACCAAGAAGGCACGCGAAATCGCCAGTCAACTGCTGGGACAGCTTGACGATCAACAGATTGCCCAAATCACGGGATTGTCGTTGAGCGAAATTGCCGCGTTACGAGGGGCTACAAATTAGGCTACGAACTATTGAGTGATAACGATGTCTGCGCTTGAGGAACTCAGAGAACGAATCAACTTACGCCTTGACGAAAGCCACGTCGGCATCAGCGAAGCTGTGTCTGAACTCGCTCCCGAAGACTTGGTCGAATTGCTCAATCAGCTCACGCTGATTGAAGCCGCTTCAGTCGTGATGATGTTGCCCGTGCCGCGCATTGTCGAATTGCTCGATCAGCCCACGATGTCGCGCCGCGCGGCCATTGTCGAAAAGCTCGATCCCAAACGCGCCGCCCAAGTCATCGAAGGCCTTTCCGCCGACGAACGCACCGACATCGTGCAGCAGATGGGCTTGCACGAACGCCGCCGCATCCTCGCGCAGGTCAATACTGAAACCAAAAACGAACTCGAACACTTGCTGCAATACGCCGATCACACGGCGGGCGGCATCATGACGACGGAGTTCGTTTCGTTCTCGCCTGAAATGACTGTCGGCGATGCGCTCAAACAGCTTCGCACGGGTTCGCGCGACAAAGAGTCTATCTATGCCTGTTACGTGCTGGACGAGCGGAAGCATTTGCTCGGCGCGGTTTCGTTGCGTGATTTGGTGATGGGCGAAGTGGATCAATCCATCGCCAGCATCATGCGCCGCAAACCCATCACCGTCGAAGCGCAGGAAGATCAGGAATCGGTCGCTAAAAAAATCGCCAAATACAATTTGCTTGCCGTGCCGGTGATTGAAAGTAACGGCAGTGTCGTAGGCTTCGTCACGGTAGACGACGTGCTTGACGTAGTCACCGAAGAGCAAACCGAAGACATCTTGAAATTGGCCGGCATCAAGGCCGACGCGCTCGAAAAACCTTACTTTGAAAACTCGATTTTCAACGTCGTACGCCAGCGCGTTCCCTGGCTGATTATGCTGTTTATGGGCGGTTTGCTGACGATCAAGGTGCTGCATTATTTCGAAGCCGAACTCGAAAAAGTCGTCATGCTCGCGTTCTTCATTCCGCTCTTGATCGGCACGGGCGGCAATGCCGGATCGCAAACCGTTATCACCGTGATTCGCAGCCTTTCGTTAGGCGAAATCGGCGTGCAAAACGCCTGGAAAGTTTTGGTGCGCGAAGCGACGACGGGCTTTCTCGCGGGGTTGCTGTTGAGCGTCGTAGCCTTTGGCCTGGGCTATTGGATGTCGGGCAACATCAGAATCGGCTTTACAGTGGGCGCTACGGTCATCTCGATTTGCGTATGGTCAACGGCCGTCGGCGCACTGATTCCCATTGGCGCACATCGCATCGGCGTAGACCCCGCCGTGCTGTCGGCCCCGATGATTTCGACGCTGGTAGACGCCACCGGCCTGCTGATCTATCTGACCATCGCGCGCCTTGTGCTGGGCCAGATTTAACGCAAGTTGCCCGAACTCTCACACCTGTTTTATAACGTGGCGGCTGAATGAGCATTCATTCAAATCGTCATTCCAATTCAAAAAATTCACCTGCATCGGGAGTCATCAACGCAATGAAGATCATTGTTTGTCTGAAACAAGTACCGAAGAACGATTCGATTCTTCGCATCAACGAGGCCGGTACGTGGATTCAAGACCGCGACCTGACCTATGAAATCAACGAGTCAGACGCTTACGGTTTGGAAGCCGCGCTGCAACTCAAAGAGAAACACGGCGGCGAAGTCATCGCGCTTTCGCTCGGCCCGCAACGCGTACAAACCGTCATCAAAGAAGGTCTCGCGCGCGGCGCTGATCGCGGCTTGCATCTCGACGATCCGGCGTTTGCCAACCTCGATGCTTACGGCCTCGGCGCAGTCATCGCGGCGGCGGCGAAAGCGGAAGGCTTCGATTTGTTGCTGACGGGTTTGCAATCCGACGATTACGGATTCGGCCAAACCGGTGTGATTGCGGCGGAATTGTTAGGCACGCCGCACGCTACGATTGTGATGGATGTGCAATCCGAGAGCGGTACGCTGCGCGTCAAACGCGAACTCGAAAACGGATTCTTTCAATGGGTCTCGATGCCATCGCCCGCCGTGCTGACAATTCAATCGGGCATCAATACGCTGCGTTACGCGACGCTCAAAGGCATCATGGCGGCGAAGAAAAAAGAGATGAAGACGCTCGACGCCGCGGCGCTGGGGCTGGATGCCGCCGCACTCGCGCCGCGTATGGCTTTCCGCAAGCTTTACGTGCCGCAAAAGTCCAAGCAGACGCAATTCATCGAAGGCTCGCCGTCAGAGATTGCGGCGAAGCTGATGGAAAAATTGAAGAACGAAGCGCGCGTGTTTTAGCGCACGCAGGAAGTGAGGAATTTATGCAACCAGCAACCAGTCTTTCACCTTATGGGCAGGCATTGGAGTTAATCGCGACGCTGCCACTCAACAAGCAAGAGGAGTTAGTCGAAATTGTGCGCCGCCGTATGATCGAACAACGCCGCGCGGAAATCGCGCAAGAAGCCGTTGCGTTGCGGCAGGCTTTGGAGGAAGGCCGCCTTAAGCCCTGTTCCTTTGAAGAACTGAAAGCGGATCTGCTCGTGGAGTTGGAATCATGAAGCTGCTTTACGGCGGTAAGTTCAAACGCGCTTTCAAGAAACAAGTGCGCCGTATTCCGCAACTGCAAGACAGTATTTTGACAGCGCTTGAGTTGTTGAAAGATGACCCTTTCACGCCCAGCTTGGAAACGCACAAGTTGCATGGGCAACTTGCCGGATGTTGGGCCTGCACGGTGGCTTATGACTGCCGCATCGTTTTTTCTTTTACCAACGATCCTGACGCGCCCAATGAGCAAGTAATCATGCTGCTCGACTTGGGCACACACGACGAAGTTTATTGAAACCCACTCATCGGAAACATCCTTATGGCAAACACGATTTTAGTTTTCATCGAACACGTAGACGGCACAGTCAGCAAGGCTTCGTGGGAAGCGGTGCGCGCGGCGCAAGTCATCAGCGCGCATACCGGACACGATACGGCGGCTGTGATTTTGGGCAGTGGCATTGGCGTGGCTGCGCAAGAAATCGCGGGCAAAAAGCTCGGCAAGGTTTATACGGTTGAGAGCGATTTGCTCAAGACTTATACCGCTGATGGTTATGCCTTCGCGTTGAAACAAGTCACCGCGCAAGTTCAGCCCGCTTACGTGATGTTGACGCACACTTACGAAGTTCGTGATTTCGCGCCGAAGCTCGCGGCTGCGCATAAGACTGCGCTGCTGGGCGACAACGTCAATTGGAAGATCGAAGACGGTACGCTCGTACTCACGCGCCAAGCCTTTCAAGGCAAGATGGCGCTTGATGTATCTGCTCTCGGCGACGGCCCGCATTTCGTCAGCTTCCAGCTTGGCACGTTTCGCGGCGACGAATGCGAAGCGGGTGCGGCAACCGTCGAAGCTCTCGCCGTCAATCTCGACGCTGACGTAGTTCGTCAGCAACCCGAAGAGCGTTTCAAAGAAGCCAAAGCTGCGGTTGACCTGACCGCTGCGCCGTTGATCGTCTCGGTCGGACGCGGCATCAAAGAACAAAAGAACATCGAGATTGTGCAAAAGCTGGCTGCGGCAATGGGCGCAGAAATCGCGGCTTCGCGTCCGATTTGCGACAACGACTGGTTGCCGATGGATCGCCAAGTCGGTTCGTCAGGCCAGACGGTCGCACCCAAGATGTACAT
>JABFSD010000939.1 GCA_013140935.1 Acidobacteriota bacterium | reverse complement strand
ATCAATACTCAATGCGGTGATTCATTGATGGGCGCAAGATAACGTAAGCTCCGCGACAGGCGCAAGGCGCTAACGGCATTTAGCTTAAAAAACTTCGCCCGCGTCACGACCCAAACAAGCCCCGAAGAAAACAATTCTTCTTCGGGGCTTTTTTGGGTCGCTGCGCAAAAGCACATCGTTAATCCGCTTTGCGGCGGATGAAGGTCGGTACGTCGAGATCGCTTTGCGTTGACGAAGCCGTGCCGCTGGGCAAGTTGCCCGTCGCAACCGGGGCTTTTGAAACTGCGGCGGCATTGCCATTGCGTGCGATCAGCGGTTGCACGTTGTCAGCCACGCGCTCAAAGCCCGTAGCGATGACGGTGATCTTCATTTCGTTTTGCATGCCGTCATTCGCCACGGTGCCGAAGATGATGTTGGCATCGGGGTCGGCGGCGTCATGAATGATTTGCATGGCGTCTTGCACTTCCATCAGCGTCAGGTCAGAGCCGCCCGTGATGTTGACGAGTACGCCGCGTGCGCCCTCGATGGAGGCCTCTTCGAGCAAGGGGCTTGAAATCGCACGTTGCGTCGCTTCGAGCGCCTTGTTCTCGCCTGTGGCTTGACCCGTACCCATCAACGCGATGCCCATGTTTTTCATGATGGCTTTCACGTCGGCGAAATCTACGTTGATGAAACCGGGAATGGTGATGAGATCGGAAATGCCTTGTACGGCCTGGCGCAACACGTCATCGGCCATACGGAAGCCGTCGCTCAATGACAGCTTGCGATCAGCGGTTTGCAACAGGCGTTCGTTGGGAATCGTAATCAGTGTATCCACGACGGATTTCAACTCTTCCAAACCGGCTTGGGCTTGACGATAGCGATGGCGGCCTTCAAAAGGGAAGGGTTTGGTGACGACCGCGACCGTCAATGCGCCGAGTTCAGCGGCGAGCGATGCGATGATCGGAGCCGCACCGGTTCCGGTTCCGCCGCCTAAGCCGACGGTGACGAAAACCATGTCTGCGCCTTCGAGAGCTTCGATAATTTTATCGGTATCTTCGAGCGCGGCGTCGCGTCCGATTTCAGGGTTTGCGCCTGCGCCCAGGCCTTTGGTCAGGCGCGCGCCGAGTTGCAGCTTAACCGCCGCCGGAGATTTTTTGAGCGCCTGTAAGTCGGTGTTGGCAACCAGAAAGTGGATGCCGTCAATCCCGGCTTCGATCATGTGGTTGACGGCATTGCTGCCGCCGCCGCCGATACCGACGACCTTGATGACTGCGCCGTTGGATGGTGGTTCATCTACGAAAGAGTAGTTGACGTTGGAACGATCTTCTAAAGCCATTTGTTGTGCGCCTCCGCGAAACGTTTGTCAGTTCAATCAGTGATTAGGGCAGTAATTCAGTTTGGGCAACGTGAGACCCGCGCTACTTACGGTTAGCGGTTAAAACTGAGAAGCGAGAACAATCCGAAGAACGTGCCGAGAAAAATTCAGCACAACACACTTGCCATTCAAATTGGTTGTCGTTTCAGCGTAAGCAGGGGGTGCGCCTTGTGTGCAGCTTGTGGCAACTAATAACGCTTACAAACTCAAGCTGCATTTGCGATTAAGCGTTTGCATATCAAGGCCAGCGCATTGTGCATAGTCCATGGATGTTATGCAACGCTTGATAGATTCAATGCGCTTTTTTGTTACTGCTTCAGTACACTGCCCATACACATAACGACACAAAACAGCCAATCAGGCAGTACGTTTCTTTAAGCCAAACCACTCTTTCAGCTTGGTCGAGACGGCCCGCTCTTCCCGTTCCTGTTCCTGTTGCCGTTGCAGCCTTACGCCTTGCGTAGCGTTCGCGCCCCACAGCGCAAGGCCCACCGCCGTTGCGTAACCAGGATGTGCGACTTCTTCCGATTCGTTGGGTTGGCCCAGTCGTACGGGAGCGTCGAACACTGCTTCGGCGACTTCGGTCAAACCGGCCAACATGGCTCCGCCACCAGTCAACACAATGCCGCTCGAAAGCTGGCGGTCATATCCCGCGCGTTTGATTTCTTCGTAAACGTGCGTGAACAACTCTTCGGCGCGCGGTTCGAGAATCTCGGTGAGCATGCCGCGTGAGACGCTACGCGAAGCGCGTTCGCCTACGCTGGGCACTTCGATCATTTCGGGACCGAAGCCGCGTTCGGTTTGATCGAGCACCATGCGGCTGGCGCATCCGTGTTCGCGCTTGATGTGTTCAGCGGCGGGCACGGGCGTGCGCAAGCCGAACGCGATGTCGTTGGTGAAATGCGCTCCGCCAACCGGAATCACTGCTGTATGCCAAACGACGCCGCGCATATAAATCGCCAGCCCCGTAGTCTCGCCGCCGATGTTCACGATGGCGCAGCCATATTCTTTGTCGTTGTCGGTTAAGACCGATTCGCCTGCCGCGAGTTGCGTCAGGTGCGTATCGGCGACGTGAAAGCCTGCGCGATTGACGCAGTTTTGAATCGTCTGTTTGGTCGCCACCGGACTCGTGATGATATGCACTGAAGCCGACAGCCGCGCGCCCAACATGCCAATCGGATCGTTGATGCCGTCTTGATCGTCAACGGTGTATTCCTGCGGCAGCACGTCTGCGACTTCGCGGCCTGAAGGGATTGAAATCGCGCAAGCGGTGTCGAGCACGCGCTGAATGTCTTCGGGCGTAATCTCGCGGTTGCGCCCGGTGATGGCGATCATTCCATTGCTGTTCTCGCCTTTGATGTGCGCGCCTGAGAGGCCGACGAATACATCGCGGACTTCCTGACCGGCCATGCGTTCGGCGGCTTCGATAGCGCGTTTGATTGACTCGACCGCGAGATCGGGTTTGCTGATGACGCCTTTGCGCATCCCGCGCGCTTCGGCTTCACCGACGCCGATGATTTCGAGTTGTTCGTCAATGACATCGGCGATCACGGCGCGTACGGTGGTCGTGCCAATGTCTAATCCTACGGTTTGGGCAAGCGGGGCAATTTCGGTTGGCATATTTCGTCCTTAGTGAATTTATGGAATTCAGGAGTCAGGAGACAGGAGTCAGAATTTGAAATGCTGCTTCCTCATTCTGACTCCTGAATTCTGTCTCCTGAATTCTCAATCATTGTGTCGCCAATCCCACCACCACGCGATCACTCAGCGTAGCGTTGATATAAGCGATAGGCGGCCCTGACAACAGCCGCTCTGCATCGGTCAATTTCAAAACTCGTAACGCCGTCACATCACGACGCGTGACGGCGTCTAAAACTTTTAGGGCTTCTTCGGTGCGATAGCGATAGTTTTCCGTACCGATTGTAACGACGACGCGGCCTTCGTTGACGCGCAACTTGAGGCCGTTCACGTCGTCGAGCATGACTTCGTCAATGCGCGGTGAAAGTCTCGGTTCAGTGTTGTCGAGCGCCGTCAGCAACTGGCGCATCTGTTCTAACTGGCGCTGGCGTTTGTCAGCGACTTGCGGTGCGTTGCCTTCAGCAAGGCCGCTAACAAGTGGCGGAACGTTCGATACGTTAAAGCGCGACTGTTCGCCGAGGATCGTACCGTCTTGATCTACCCAAACGACGTGGCCGCTTTCCTGCCGCACCAACAGCCAGGGTTCGCGTTCGCTGATGGTGACTTTCAAGCGGTCAGGCAGCGAACGTTTCACTTCGACCTCACGCACCCACGGATTCTTTTTCAGCTTCTGGCGAATGTCATCGAGATTGAGTTGCCACAATCCACTGTTTGAATTTTCGCGCAAGGCGGTGAGCATCTCTTCTTTTGAAGTCCGCTGATTGCCGGTGATGTCAATGTGCTTGACCGAAAACATCTCAGAGCGCGTCAGCGAACGAAACACCGTCGCGCCCACGGTGATGAGAATAATCACCAGTACGCACCAAGCCATCGCGCGCCAAAAAGGCGGCGTACTGGCGACGCGCTGGCGCACCGTGCGGCGTTTGGCTTTCTTGCGTTTGCGCGGCGCGGCGTCTGGCGTATCGCGCGGCAGGCCGCGTCGCGTGTGGCGAATCGCCAACTCGCTGGTTTTTGAGGTTGTGGTTCTTTTTCGTTCGGTCATTGGGGATGCTCACTTCTGCTTATTCAAACTTGCCTGCCAGTTCTTCGTCATCATCCGGCCAGAGCTTTTGGGCTACTGGCTTGGGCGGCTTGCGCGTGAGATGCGAACGCAACTCGTTCTCGACGCGCTCACGAATCAACTCAGACAAATCAAATTCATCCGAATGATGAACCGGCTCATCATTCGCGTGGGCGTGAACGATCTCAATCGGTTCATCGTCTTCTTCCTCAACGGGCATCGGCACCACGCGCAAGTGCGACGGTCGCTGATAGATCGTCGCGGCGTAACGCGCATGCCGCGCGCGATCAGTCTCTAGCATTACTGCTTCCGCCGTACTTTCGGTCAATCGCAACGTAGCCGACAAAATCAAATCCTGCGGATCAAACAACTCGCTTTCATCAGCGTCTGACAACGTAATGACCTGCAAGCCGCCGCGATCGGCGATGACGACTTCTTCGATGACGCTCCAGAGATAACGGCCTACGAGACCGGTGACGTTGCGCAACGCGCCGCCTACGCTGCCCGTCACGCCTGCCAAACCTTCCAAACCGGATAAGCCTTTTTCCGCTGCCGCTTGCACCAATGCCGCCAACGAATATCCGGCGTGAACGCGCACCTGCGTGCCTTCGACGACGAGGCGTTCTTCCAACAGGCGCAAGCTGATGCCTACGAAATCGGTGCTGCTTTCCAACATCGAAGGCTTCGTTTCCAGCACGCGCCACGGCAAGTTGGCTTGATCCAGTTGATGCACGAGCTGCGCCGCGCTCGTGATCGAATGCGGATAAATCAACGCCGCCAGTTTTTCGCCCAAGCCCAACGCCACGGCGCTTTTAAGCTCAGTGCTTACGCGAAAGTCTGCTTCGGTGGCGACGGCCAACGCAGCGATTTCTTCAAGCCGTTGGCCTGCGCGTTTGCTGATGGGTTTTTCGTCAGCATCCATAACCAGAAAATTCGGCGGCGGTTGAAATGCAGGTTGCCGCAATTGGCTCAAACTTCTCACG
>JABFSD010000657.1 GCA_013140935.1 Acidobacteriota bacterium | reverse complement strand
AAGCCTTTTGCCGGATTCGCGGTTACATCTCGACGCTCAAAAAACAAGGCCGCAATATTTTGACCGCCTTGAGAAGTGTCTTCACTGGCTCCCCCCTCTCACCACTACCGACGGGGTGAGCAGTTACTTTTCATAAATCCTTCTTTCCGGTTTCGTTGTCCAAACTCCTTGCTAACTGAGCAGCAATAACTCGTCTCCGAGCGCTTGCAATTCTGCCAGGAAAGTCTCGCAAGCGGGCGGATCAATCCAGCGGACGGCTTCCCAATCCGCTTGCGTGGCTTGGCAGAAACGACGAGCGAGATCCGCCGGATAGATGCCGGAAGATTTGCTTTGCGCTCCGCTGAGGGCGGCGCGTAACGACAAGCCGAGCTTGCCGCATAAGCCCCAAACGTCGGCCACGTCACGCGGTTCATCGCGTCCGATCAACGCGGTCAATTTATTTGCCAGAATGTTTTCAGGGCTGTCTATGCGTCCGAGTTCGGGGTAACGCGCATCAACGTGGGGAGTGCCGACGCGCGAACCTACGTCGTTAATCATCTCCACTTTTAGCGTCAGGTCATCGCGTAACAACAAGGCGCGCACGAAATACTGATCTTTCAATACGACTTGGGTTTGCCAGCGATCTTGCCGCTGCAAGGCATCAATTACGCGCTCTGCCCATACGCCGAAACGATCATCCCAATTTACGAACAAATCCAGATCGTCAGAGAACCGATGATGCAAATAAGCCCGCGACAACGCCGTGCCGCCCGTCAGATAAAAATCGGTTTCAACCGCGTTGATGACAGACAGCGCCTCATCTTGAAAAGGATAAAGATGGTCGTAGTAATAACTGTTAGCTTCCATCCTCTGCCTCCTTTAATAACTCGGGATGATGTTGGGGAATCCATTCAACGACGAAATCCAACCCGCGCCGCTGCGATTCAGCCCGTACCCGCAGACGCCAGTGCGGCCATTCGCGTACCAGCGCCGCAAAGCCAATCCTGCGAATCATCTCGTCGTAGCTCGCCCATTCAATCAGGCGCACCGCCGCCCAGTCACGATCAAGCGAACCGCGCTTTAGCTTGCCGCTCAACAGCGCGTCGAACTCATCCTGACTCAGGTCGTAATCCCAAACGTATTTCGCTCGTGTCGTCATGGTGTTTTCCCGTCGCCTGTCTCGTACAGGATTACGCTGTCACCAACTGCCCTGTGGCCTCTGCCACTGCGTTGGCAATTATCTCTTGCGCGACGCCTTGCCGTTGCAAACTGGCAATCAGATTAACAACTTCGGGCGTAGCGTCGAGTTGTTCGAGATCGGTTCGCAGCCCTTGTCCAACATAAGCGCGCATCAACGCCTGCCCATTGGTAAACCCGCGATGCAACGCCACGCGCTCTAAATCGCGCACGACATCTTCCGGCAAGTCGAGCGTCACAGCCATCGCTGGACGATCTTTGCGCAAACGCTCTTTCAGTTTATCTATTTTCATAACTTCTTCTCTCAGGTTTCGTTGCCAGACGCGCAGAGATGATGCGGATTTCATCTGTGCGCAAGACATACACCACATAAAGCAACCGCCAGTTGACGGTCATGCCAATGATTGCTTCCCGCTGTTCTCCGTCGTGTACGCCCGCGTCTTCCACTTTGAGAAGCGGATCAAAGAACGCCTCGCTCGCCAACTCGAAGGTAATGCCCTTGTGGCTTTTGATGTTGGTCGCCGCTTTCTGCGCGTGCCAGACGAAGTTGATTTCGTTGAGGGTGTAACGAATGTCCATTGTTACTTGTTTTCATAGCATTGGAGCCTGAGAGGTTATCGGGTCAGCCACAGCAAAATCCATTCGTTGGGCAGCGATGTATTGAGTGTTCCTTTCACGGCGTCTTGCGCATCGCCGCTGCCGTAATAGTCCGCCGGTGCTTCGGCGCGTTTGGGGATGTTGATGAGCAACTCGCGTTCCGCCGTGCGCCACTGCAAATCAATGCTGCCTGCTGGGCCTGGCAGTATGCGGGGCGGTTCGATCCAGACGCCGAAGCGTTGCTGAAAGGCAACTGCCGCCAGCTTCACGAAATCAGTTGCGCGTCGCCACGTAGCTTCACCAAAACGCGGACTACCTTCGTCGTCCCAATCATCGGGCAAATCGAGAATGCTGCGTGACGTGCGCAAGGCTTCAGCCAAAGTTTGATTCAGCGGGACTTGGTGGATTGTTTCGACAACTGTATTCATTCGTTCTCCTGATGCATTTTTCCACACGGCCAATGGTTGGCTCAATTAACTGAGCGCCGCAGTAAGACTGCAACCAGCTTGATCGTACTCGTCAAAAATTGCCTCAGCCACGGCGTAAGGCGGGCCGTGATACCAACTCTCATCTGTTTGATCGAGTCGAATGGCTACGATCACGCGCGTGCCGATGTCGGTGCAACGCCATTTGCCCGTCGCGGTATAAAACTCCTGACCAATTTGAAAATCATCTTTGTTCATCTTGCTTGTCCGAAAAGCGCCAGCATATCCATCTGTTGCGACTGGCTGTTGGCGGATGCGGCAGCAGACTTGGCGATGCGCGGCGGCTCGTTGATGGCGGCAGCCAAGGCTGTCAGGTCCGCGCGTCGTTCCGTCAATGCCTCATTAACCATCACCGCGTTTTCTGACGTGCCGAGCGCCACGATGAATTGACTGATCGCAATAATCAGCCGGTCGTTTTGTGAAAGTGTAAGGCCGCTACTGGCAAGTCGTGCGGCTTTGGCGCTGGTTCGTTGCGCAGCTTGCGCCAATGCTTCATCAAGCGACAAAGCCGCGCACGCGGTTTCAGCTCGCTGGCGGCAGACAAAAATAATGTCGAGTTGGATCGGTTCTTTCGCTTGTGACTTAGGCACGGCGACTGACATTTCGGCTTTTACCGGATGTGCATTGATAACGGCAAAGCCTGCGTCGAAGAGGGCTTCGACCAGTGCCGTCCAGCCATCCGCGCGTGAGTGATGATAGGTGAAGGTCAGCAAGCCTTCGGGTTTCAAGATGCGATGGCATTCGGCCAACACCGCCTTCAACTTGTCAGCAAACTGCTGCGCGTCGGCGTCCTGCACTTCGCTCGGATGCCGCGTGGTTTCGTCGGCGCGCAAGAAACCGCGTGGATAAAGGCTCTGCCACGCGAAGAAGAAATCCGCCAGTTCGGAATAATGTACGTTGTCGAAAAACGGCGGGTCGGTAACGATCAAATCTATCGAAGCGTCCAGCAAAGCCGTCGCTGCTGAACTGCCGCAGGAAAGGTTGATCGAATGATTCGGCCAATCGCTGGTCGTAGCCCAATCGGAATTTACCTGCGCCGAAAAAGCCGCGCTGGCATAAAAGGTTTTGCCCGACGAGTTGAGCGTCGCTTCAAACGGGGCGTCACGGTAATCGAGCGCGCGCAACAACCGCGACTTGAACAGATTCGAGAATGAGCCGGAGCTTTTCGGCGTACCCCAGACATTCGCTTCAATCGGTGTGCGTTCCGGTTTCAGAATGTGATGCGCGAACAGATGCCGCACCGCGCCCGTGCCTTCGCCTTTGTAAGAAGCGAAGAGATTGTTGAATTCGAGTACGCCGGAAAACAGCGTCAACAAAGCATCGCGCACGGCGGGGCGCGGCAGTTGTGCAATCGCCTGTTGCAACCAGCCCAGCGCCAGTAATTGCCGGTCGTTAAAAAAATCCCGCCAGGTGCGGTAGTTATAGTTGATGGCTTGCCGCGTGTTGTAACCATCCGCGAGTTCATTCACCGGCAGCCGCAACTTGCCTTGCGCCAACTCTTCACGCAATTGCAACGAAGCCTTTTGATAAGCCGCTTCATCCTGCAACGTAGCGGGCAAATAAACCTTTTCATCCGTCGCCGTCAGCAAGAGCTTTGCGTACAAACGATGTTGCGGCGGCTGGCCTGAAGCGCGAATGGCCGACGCAATCGGAAAGGCTTCGCCGCACGCCTGACAAGTCGCTTTGCTGCCTTGCGCATTGCCGCGTGCAGGGTCGAATGTCAGTTGGCAACGACGACACGTCGCGTGTTCAACGCCATTCGACGCGCGGAAAACATCGCCGCATCCCGGACAACAAAGCTGCACTTCGGGCTTACGGTCAGGATAAGCATTGCGGGCAAAGATGAAACTTGAAAAAAGGTCTACGGCAACGGCGCAGGCGGGGCAATGCGCCTGCTTGACCCAGAAGTAATAAAGCGCTTCGGCCTGCTCTTCCGTTTGGTAAAGCTGGCGGATGCGCGCGCCGACGGTTGTTGAAAGTTCGTTGAAGGCTTCCTGCAATTCATGCCGATCGAGCGGGCCGAGCGCGACGCGCACGCTCTCACACGCCACCGGATTGATGTCGCGTCCGAGCGCGATGCAACCGAGCTTGTGAGCTTCGCCTACGGTGGTTCCGCTGCCCATAAACGGATCGAAAACCGTCACCGTCGAGAAATCATGCTTTTGATAAAACGCTTCGGCCAAATCGGTTTCAGGCGGCAAGACGCAACCTAGCAACATGCCGCGAAAGACCGAACCGAGACGCTTCGCCCACCATTTGTGTACGTGATAAATCGGGCGATAGACCTCTTTGCGCCAACTCTCACGCGTAGCGACGGAGGAAATGAATTCAAACGGAAAAGCATCCGTCTCGATCAAGCGAAGTTGCGCGGAAGGCTTATTCGTCTTCATCTTCGCCTCCTTCCAGTTGCGTTGCGCGCAATGCGACAGGGTCGCCAGTCGAGCCAGCCAAGCGCCAAGCCTGAAAGGTATGCTCGCGTCCGGCAGCAGGATTGGGAACAGTCTCGGGCGTCAGCGTGTTCTGCCTGAGATCGAATGTGTAACCGACGATCAGGCGCGAAGCCTCTTTTCTAACGAGCGTGCCGACTTGCTCGAACTCTTTGGTCACGGGAAAGCCTGTGGGCAAGATCAACGTTTGCGCATGCGCCGCGCCTGTCACCAATCCGAAGGGCGTCGGCGCGACATACATTTTGCGATCACGAATCATGATGTCGCCGTAACTGCCGAAGCCTTTGACGCTGCGGTTTTTGTGAACGTAATCGTGATCGGCATTGAGAAAATC
>JABFSD010000669.1 GCA_013140935.1 Acidobacteriota bacterium | reverse complement strand
GGCCACGGAACTGGAGCCAAAAAATGAAAAAATATGGTTTGAGTATGCCTATGCCCTCAGCCATTTTAAGCAACTGGCGGAAGCTACGAATGCTTTACATCGAGTTATTCAACTCGATCCGGTCAATGTAACGGCGCGTTCGCAACTGGGATATTTGTTAATTCAACAAGACCGCATCCCAGAAGCGATTGAAACCTTTCTGGCGGCGGAATCGCTCGATCCGGGGAATTATTCTTTTAAGCTACAACTCGGCTATCTTTATGACCGGGTCAACGACAAACAAAGCGCGCGAACTAAATTTATTCAGGCGAGCGAATCATCCGATCTCGATATTCACCAAAAGGCGGTAGACGCACTCAAAGCTCTCGCGCCAGTGGTGTATTCGCGGCAATGGTTATGGACGAATGAAATTTACGCGGCACCGACTTATTACCAACGCTTCAATAATCTGGTTGCGCCTTTTATCTGGCGGAGCGGCCTGATTCTGGCAGAACGCCACGGCGTCGAAGGATATTTCAGCTTGCGCGTTACCCGCGACACACGCTCAACGGGCGGCAACCTGCCGCAGATATTTGAGGATAATTTCGTGGTCACGAGCCTGGGCGTCAGGGCGCGTCCGTTAAAAAATGCCTTGACGGTTTACGGCGAAGCGGGGCTGGCTTTCAATCTGCTGCCCAATCGCACCGCCACGGTTAAGGTACGCAACGATTTTCGGTTCGGAACTTATTACTCACGGCAGTGGGGCAAGCGAACGCCCAATGAAAAACTCTGGTTCCCATTCAATCCAATTGGCGAACTCTATTTTGACGTAAGTTATTACAGCCGTTTTCACCATAACGTAATCGGCTATCTGCAAGCCCGCGAAGGCTTGCGTATTTTACAAGCACAACAAACTTCTCTCGAGGCTTACGGAAGAGTGAATCTGGTTAAAGATTCAGGCCGGGATTTCTTCAACAATCTGACGGAGGCCGGGTTCGGGTTGGGATTTGTTCCCCGACAAAAATGGGGGATTAAATTAACCGCTGAATACATGCGGGGATTTTATTTCAACCTTCAACGGCGTGGTGAGCCTAACCCCTACGGCCCGCGTTATGGCGATCTTCGATTCGCACTCATTTACGGAAAATATATCGTAAAAGAATAGCTCTTTTCGCTGACGATCAATGTACCTACCACACACCCTTTCGGTGGCGGGAGTTGCTTGCTGCTTCCTCGCACCCCAGGATACCAGTCTGGCTCTATTCACCGGCGGAATCGAGGAATTTTTCTTCTCGAACGCCGCTGAAAGTTGGGCCATCACGCTCCATCACTGGATTCTTTATCTTTATACGGTTTTATGGCTCAACGTCCGGCAATTGAACTGGGCGGAGTGGTGGTTTTTAGCCTTAGCCCTGGGTAATTGCCTGAGCGGCATAGATGACCTCTTTATTGATCTTTATTACTGGACGACTTACGCCTTGCGGCGCCTGAAATATCCGCGCAAACGGTTCCCGCTATTATCAGAAGATACCTTGTTAGCTATGCCGCAAAAGCGTGGCGCGATTTTCATCGCCGCCTGGAAAGAAGACGACGTTATCGAAGAAATGCTGCTTACCAATAACGTCCTGATTAACTATCAGAATTTTGATTTTTTCGTCGCGTGCTATCCGAACGATGAGCCTACACTCAATAAGGTCAACTCAGCCGCGAGCAAATTGCCCAACGTCGTGCCCGCCGTGAACCCGAAACCGGGGCCGTCTAACAAAGCCGATAACTTAAACGCCGCCTTTCTGGCGTTGAAAAAGCGCGAAAAAGAGTTGGGGATTCACTACGATTTTATCGTTATGCATGACCCCGAAGATATTCTGCATCCGTTGGAATTGCCTTTGTATAATTACCTGTTACACAAACGCGATCCCGACATGATTCAAACGCCGATTTTTCCGCTCGAAGTTCCCTGGCGGCATTTCACGGCGTCGAGCTATATGGATGAGTTCGCCGAAACGCACACCAAAGATATTTATGTGCGCGAGTGGATGCGCGGTTTCGTGCCGAGCGCGGGGGTCGGCACCTGCATCCAACGCCGCGTACTCGACAAGCTCAGCGACGAATTAGGCCCGTCCAAAATATTTAATACCGAATCGCTCACCGAAGATTATGACTTCGGCCTGCGCCTCAGACTGACGGGTGGCAAAGCCATCTTCGTTAGACAGATGGTGTGGCGCACGCGCGATGCACAAGGCGAACCACTGGCCCAACCATTCAAAGAAATGATCACGACGCGCGCGCATTTCCCCTCGACGTTTTATACGGCCATGCGTCAACGCACGCGCTGGATGGTCGGCATTGTTTTTCAAAACTGGAAGCAATTCGGCTGGGTCGGCAACTTGCAAACCCGCTGGTTACTTTTTCATGACCGTAAGGGCATTTGGGCCAACGCCCTAGTGTTACTGAATTATTTATTTTTGTTAGTCAGCACGTTTCACATGTCTTTGCGCTGGTTGGTCTGGCCCAGTATGTCACCGCTGTTGGGCGCAGCCCTGTGGGTCAAAGCGGCTTTCGTGATTTGCCTGCTGATGATGCTCAATCGCATCGTGCAACGTGCCATTGCGACGTGCCGCATTTATGGCTGGCAGCAAGGCCTATTGTCACTGGCGCGGCTCGCCTGGGATAACTTAATTAACATAACCGTCACCTTCCGTGCGACCAATCAATTCATTACTTCTGAACTGAAAGGCGCAAAAATCGCGTGGGATAAAACCCAACATTTTTTTCCGACCGAAGGCGAAGTCGGCGGGCACGTGCCCAATTATCTGGCTTCGCCCCCACAATCGTCACCGTCACAACCAGCCGCCGCGCGTCGCGCCGCCGGTTAATTTCCCGTTCACGCAAAGTTACTTTACCCCACACTTTCTTTACTTCCTGTCTCTCTCTGAAAGGACCCCCAGAATGCAACGTTTCAAAATCGTCTCGGTAATCGGCACCAGGCCGGAAGCGATCAAGATGATGCCCGTCGTCAAAGCCTTGCAACAACGTCACGAGTTATTCCAACACGTACTCGTTTCGACGGCCCAACACCGCGAAATGCTCGATCAGGTTTTGCAAGTCTTCGGCGTAACCCCCGACATTGACTTGCAACTGATGCAACCTAATCAAAGCCTCGGCAGCTTTGCCTCAAAATCGTTAGGGCAATTATTTGAGTTATTCGGCGAACTGCAACCGCAAGTTATTCTGATACAGGGCGACACGACCACGGTAACGATGGCCGGCCTCGCCGCTTTTTATCAGGGCATCGCTGTCGGACACGTAGAAGCAGGATTACGCACCTTCGATATTCATAATCCTTTTCCCGAAGAAATGAATCGCAAAATCGCCGGTTGTGTTGCGACCTTGCATTTCGCACCGACCGAACTCTCGCGGCGTAACCTTATGCGCGAAGGCGTGCCGGTCGAGAACATCTTTGTCACCGGCAACACCGTCGTAGACGCGCTAAAAATGCTACCTCTCCCCGCACGCTTTGAAGACGATGCTCTCCATGCGCTCGAACTCGAAAGCAAACGCTTGATGTTAGTCACCGCCCATCGCCGCGAAAATCATGGCGAACCGTTAAGAAATATCTGTCAGGCATTACAGCAAATTGCGCGGCGTTTCGATGATATAAAAATTATATTTCCCGTACATCTCAATCCTAACGTGCGCGCCCTCGTACATCGAGAGTTGCAAGGTATCGCCAACGTACATTTAGTCGAACCCGCAGGTTACAACGACCTGCGCAAGCTGATCGAGTCGAGTTATTTAATTTTGACGGATTCCGGCGGCATTCAGGAAGAAGCGCCTTCCTTTAATAAACCCGTCTTGATTTTGCGCGAGACGACGGAACGTCCCGAAATCATTCAATGCGGCGCAGGCCGTTTGGTAGGTACGAACACTGACCGTATCGTCGAAGAAGTTACGCGCTTGCTGACGGATTCTTATGCTTATACGGCGATGACGATGGTCGAAAATCCTTTCGGCGACGGACAAGCCGCTGACCGCATCGCGCTGGTTTTGCAGGAATATTGCAATGGCCAGTTACAAACCGGGCGTCTGCCCGTTGCCGTCTCGCACAGCATTGCCCAATGGCTGGGAAGTTCGGTGTTAAGCGGTGACTAAGTGAGGGGGTGGCGTGGGCTGCGAGGCTCACGCCACGTTCTTGAAGGAAGGGTTAAATCAGCTCCCTCCCGGCAAAGCCAGTAATTTGATGAATGGGGTGGCTTCAAATTCACCACCACCATCCGTTCGACCTAAAGCATATACACACCAATCCGTCTGCCAGCACGGCCAAATCCTTGACGCTCAATCGCCGCGAAGCTATACAGTCATTATCAATTTCCACGCTGTACCTTCTTCGATCTTGTTACCGTTACCATCAAAAGCTATGAGCAATTCATTTCGCTATCTAAAACTGAGTTTGCTGCTCTGCGGATTCGCTGTGGGCGTAGGCAGTATGTCCTGGCTTACCGCTGCTTCGGCGCAAGCCGACGCGCAAGCCGAATTCTTCGAAAAACAAATCCGCCCGCTCTTCGCTACGCAATGCGCTGCGTGCCACAACCCGAAAGCGCAAGTCGCACAACTCGATCTGACCACGGCGGAAGGCTTCGCCAAAGGCGGCGAGAGCGGTACGCTGGTGAATAAAGACAATCCTGAAGAGAGCCGTTTGCTCAAAGTCATCAGCTACCACGAAACGCTCAAGATGCCGCCGAAGGGCAAACTCAAAGACGAAGAGATCGCGGCGATTACTACGTGGGTGAAGGTGGGCGCTTACTGGCCGGGCGCGAAAGCCCCCGTTGTCGAAGCTGCTGCCAATGCCAAACCCAGTACGACGCGGCCTTTCACCGAAGCCGAAAAGGCTTTCTGGTCGTTTCAACCGCTGGCGCGTCCGGCGGTGCCTGCGGTCAAAAACAAAGCGTGGGTGAAATCTCCGATTGATGCATTCGTTCTGCAACAACTCGAAGCGAAGAACATTCAACCCGCTGCCCCTGCCGACAAACTAACGTTGTTGCGCCGCGCGACGTATGACT
>JABFSD010001160.1 GCA_013140935.1 Acidobacteriota bacterium | reverse complement strand
ACGAGCAGATTGCCGTTCGCGTCAATCGTTGCGTCGCTTAACGTCGGCGAGGACGGCGTGACTTTCACCAAGTCGAGCGTGAACGCCAGAAAGGCGACGGCCATCTCGTCAGTAGTCTCTTCGCCCCAACCGACGATCTTTGGCGGACTGTTCGGTTGATAGGGATTGTCCGTCGAGTTGTCGTAAGTGCAGGACAAATCCAGTCGCGTATTCGCGCCGAACGGAATCGGTTGTTGATAGAGATAAGAACCCTGCCAGTTGAAATCCCACTTCGGAATGTTGACCAGACATTGCGGCTGTCCGCCCGGCACAGTCGTCGTAACCTTGATGGTTTGTCCTAACAGATGCATGTGCGGCGTGATGCCGATGAGCTTGCCGGTCAGGCCGAGCGGTACGGTCAAACTCGCATTGACCGGATGATTTTTTGCGCCCGCCGGAATCGCGAAGTTTTGATTGACGACCAGCAACGGCAGCATCGGTTGGTCTACGGGTTTTTGCGCGAAGTAAAAACCGACCGACGTGCGATCTGATTCGAGATTGTCAGTCGGATGATAGTGAACCTCTAAGACGACGCGCGCATTCGCACTGCTCGGCAATTTGGTTCCGATGCCTTCGGGCGCGAAATAGCCGCGCGAGCCGGGGGCCCAGCCGCCCAGCAGTGGAGAATTGCCTTCGAGAATGTCTTGTTGCGTCAGAGTGATGGGAAAGCCCGGCGAACCGAAACATTTATACCCCGGCCCGGCATCGCGTTGATCGAGCGCAACCGATTTACCCTGCGGATCAGACCATGCGATGACGTGATGCACGATCTTGCGATTGCCTGGTTGTACGTCCAGCCCTTGAATCCAGCGGTCGCCGCGCAACGACGCCGTAGGAATGCTGAAACAACGATAAGTGTCTTTGCCCAGCGGCGGCGTAAAAACCTCAGGCAGGGAAGCGATGAAATCCGGTTTACCCTGCGGCCAGCCTTCGGTGAATTGCACGGGCGGCGGCGCATCGGCGGTGTTGCCTTCGGGCGAACCGCCATCTATCCAGGCGGTGAAGGTATTGATCTCGTCTTGCGTGAGGCTGCGCGCGTCTTTGAAATCGCCGCACCCGGGTTGCGGCTTCCACGGCGGCATTTCTTTGGTGATGACTTGTTCACGGATGGCGGCGGCCCAGCGGCGCGTTTCCTGATAGTTCGTCAGTGAGAACGGCGCGATGTCGCCTGCGTGATGGCAACTTTGACAGTGCTTTTGCAATAGGCGCACGACCTCTTTGTTATAGGTCGGCGTCTGCGCTTTTTTCGTACCTGCCGCCGCCGCGATGTTGTAGCGGTACAGGCCCAGCGAAACGGTTAGCAAGGCCATCAATAAAAAACTGCGCTTGAGAAATGTCTTCATCGTTAAGTTGCCTCCCACAGCAAACCGGAAAATGGATTTGCTCATGAGTATAGTGCGAGTGGTATGGTCGAAAAACTTTTCCAGGTTAAGTCGGCGGCGGATTCTATGTCGCGCGAATCGTTCGTCGCAACACCTGTGAAAAGAATTCGGCCTCGGGACGCTGAAGCCTTTGTGCCAAGAGGCAAAGCTGCTATCTTGCGCGCGGTGCCCACCTTTATTCACTGAGTTCCGCCTTTCTTCACGAAAGACTCCACCGCGAACTTCACCTCATCAAGCTATGAAGATTCGTATTCGTCGCGCACCATTTCTCTTCGTCTTATCACTGTGTTGTGGTTTGTCGGCGGCGGCTTTGCTAATCGGCGTCCTGACGTTTACACCGGTACGCGCTGCGCGCAGCCAGAATGCCGCACCGAATGACCCGAAACAAATCTATGCGACAGCGTTGCGACGGGCTTGTGCTTTGCCTGCGCTGAATCTGGCGTGGCGAGGCGTGAGCGATAACGCGAAGCCGGTTGATCTTTGCCGCGCGACCGATGAAGAACGCAGCGCGTGGGAACAGTTCATCGAAAGCCGTTCGCACAAAAGCACGATGTCGCCGCTGTTTTTTAACGACGGCGTCATCACGCAAACAGGATGGTGGGCAAGCGCAGGCGAGGCGGGCGTGTGGCGCGGCACGGCGCAACGGTGGGCGCGGCACGATAAAGCGAAAGTAGCATGGGTGACGAGCCATCCGCTCGAACCGGATACGCTTTACGTGATGCGCGATCAGTTGGAAAAGTCTTTGGATAAGTCTGGCGACGGCGGCAAGAGCTTCGAGACGATGAGCCTGCCCGAAGCGGGTGCGTGGTCGAAGCTGGCCTTTCATCCGACCGATGCGGTGCAAATGTGGACGGCAGATCGCAAGTTGTGGCGTTCGCGTGATGGCGGCGCGCATTGGCAAGCCGTGAGCGAAGAGATGGCGGGCAGCGCCGACAATCACATCATGGCGCTGGCGGTGACGAGCGCGGGCGTATTGGCCGCGACAAGCGAAGGCTGGATTGCGCATTACACGTTAGAGAATGACAAAGCCACGCTGACCGAAGCCGCGTTGCCGCGACGCGGAGCCATTTCGAGTTTGACGGTTGATCCGCTGAACGAACGCATCGTGTATGCGACTTATAGCGAACTCAGCGGCGCGCACGTATGGCAAAGCCTCGACGGCGGAATGAAATGGCGTGCGCTCGATGGTGAGGATGGAAACGCCTTGCCCGAAGCGCCCGTGCGCGCGCTGGCGCTTGATCCGAACGTAAGCGGACGCATCCTGGTGGGAACGGATGTCGGCTTGTTTGGGACTGACGTGTGGAGCGAAACAGCGTGGTCACGGGCTTTGCCGGGCGTGTGGGTTACGTCGTTGCAAATCGCCGCGAATGACAAAAACCAACCGCAGCTTTATGCCTTTGCCAATGATCGTTATGGCGCGCACGTGTGGACGACGACGTTGGAAGCTGCGCCAACGACGAAGGCCGAGCCGACGATCAAAGCGCAAACCAATCCCTGTCAGGCTTATTTCTCGCCGCGTCTCGCAGCCTTCCCGATTGCGGGCGGCAGTCAGGTTATCAAGGTAGAGGCACGCGCCGATTGCGAATGGAAGGCGACGCTGGAAACGGGCACGCAAAGCTGGATTTCGATTGCGGGCCCAAGCAGCGGCAAGGGCAGCGGACAGCTCACGGTGAATGTGGCGGCGAATACGGCGATGCCCGCTACGCGGTATGCCACGATTGCGATTAACGGGACTGACGTGGTGCCCAATAGCGTATTCACCATCGGGCAACAAGGCACGGTCAATAATTGCAAAGTCACGCCGATCAAGTCGGGCGAAGCCGTCATGGGCCAATTGAATAGCGACGATTGCCTGCGCCAGTTCGATTACCTCTCCTTCCATTACGCCGACCTTTACAGTTTCAGTGCGCGCGCGGGTGAACTCATCAACGTGCGCGCCGAAACGCTGACGCCACAAACGCATGTGACGCATCAACTCATCGGCCCTGACGGCAACCCTGTACCTTTTCTCCCAGCGCAGCCATACAGCCCCTTGCGCTTATTGCCCGACGCAGGGGTTTATCAGTTGCTCGTCATCGGTTCGACCGCGCAAGCGCTGCCGACGAACTATCGCGCCGTCATTCAACTTGCGCCGCCGGGTTGCGACCGCTTCACGTTGACGGCGCTCAATCCGCATTTCAGCAGCACGGGCGGGCCTGGCAGCCTCATGGTGAGTACGGCCAGCAACTGTACGTGGCAGGCTTATTCCAGTGCCGAATGGGTGAGTTTCAGCAATGGTGCGAACAGCGGCAGTCAAACGTTGAATTTCACCCTGGCGGAAAATCCGACGACCAGCGCGCGCAACGCGCTGATCGAAATCGGCGGCAAGTATGCGCAAATTCGACAGGCGGGGCGCGGCGGCGAGTGCGGCGTGCAACGGTTGACGATAGGCGAAGGCATCAACGCCACCTTGAACGAAGCTGATTGCGGAGCCACGTTCATCAGTTCAGACGCCAGCGATGTATACGTTTTTGAAGGCCGCGCAGGGCAAGGCATCGCGGTCGAAGCCGCTATCGTTTCAGCCAGCACGACGCTGTCTTATCTGCCGCTTTATCTTTATGGCCCACGCGGCGAAACACTGTTTTCACAGGCCAGCGTCATTCCTTCCTCGCCGCTCACGCCGTTTGTTCTGCCAGAAACCGGAACGTATACGCTGGCGGTCGGAAACCTGTCGCGTGTGACGGTCAATTACACTTTGCTGGTGAGGCAGATTCCGACGGATTGCCGCTACCTCGTGACGCCCGAACAAGTGATCGCGCCTTTCGGTGGCGGTACGGTGACATTCAATTTGCAAACGCAATCCTATTGTCCGTGGGACTTATTGTCGGCGGCTTATTCGGCAGAGTGGCTCAAACTGACGCCCATCAAAAATGGATTCGGTTCGCGCGCGGTCAGAATCACTGTGCCCGCTAATCCGTATGGGCAACGCCGTCACGCGCCGCTGGTGCTGGCAGGACAGCGCATCGAGATCGTTCAGCCGGGCATTAACAACACGTGCGCGACGGTCGCAGCGACGCCGGGCCTCACGATGCAAGGCGCACTCTCACCCGGCGATTGCCCTGCGCAACTCATTCCGCAAACCAACAACGAATTTATCTTCTCGAATACCTCGGCGGCGGACCGATTTTCTTTTACCGGCACGGCCGGACAAGTCTTTTCGTTTACGGCGCTGAGGCGTGATTACAACTCGACGGAAAGCGCCGGACCGCTCGCGCCCATTGGTTATGGCTTGCTCGATCCGCAAGGGAAGTTGCTGGCGGCGGGTACGACTGATCCGACGTTGCCGCTGCCGAGTCTCGTATTGCCCGCGACCGGGACGTATCTTTTCGAGTTATCGCACGCCAGTTCGCAGCAAGAGATTCCTTACACGCTCACGCTCAATCTGGGAGCGGTCGAGTGCGCGGCTTACGCTTCGCTCAGCACGTCGCGCATCGAAGCCAGTGGCGGCGGCGGTACGATCAATATCGAAGCGCCGCCTACTTGTCCGTGGCGCTTGCAAATCATCAGCAACACTTTTCTGCGTCTCGACGATCCCGATCAGGGCAGCGGACGCGCGCAAGTGCGTTTCAGTTTTCCGCCC
>JABFSD010000251.1 GCA_013140935.1 Acidobacteriota bacterium | reverse complement strand
GGCATGGTTTGCGGACGCGCGTCAGCGTCTTTCGCCAGCATCTGATGCACCAACGTTTCAAGTGCGGCGGGTACGTCAGGCCGCAACACGCGCAAGGCCGTAGGCGTGCTGTTGAGTTGCAGTTGAATCAACTCAGGCAACGTCGCGCTGTTGAACGGCAGCCGACCGCCGATCATTCGATAAAGCATCACTCCCATCGAATAAATGTCTGAGCGATGGTCGAGCTTGCTGCCGAGTTGCAATTGCTCAGGGCTGGCGTAATTTGGCGTACCCATCACCGCCGAAACAGCAGCGCCGGTTTGATTCACAATTTTACCGATGCCGAAATCCAGCACTTTTACGGCAATACGTCCGTTCGGCTTATTCAACAGCATGACATTAGCGGGCTTCAGATCACGATGGACTACGTTTTTGGCGTGGGCTTCGGCGAGCGCGCTCGCCATCTGTCGTGCGATTTCGTGGGTTTGCGCAAAACCCAATTGGCCTCTTTGTTGCAGTTCGTCTTCCAGCGTACGCCCATCGAGCCATTCCATCACGATGTAAGCGAGCGTGCCGCCTTGCTCTTCAATGCGTCCGGCGTCTTTCACGTCCACGATATTTTCGTGGGTCAGGCGTCCGGCGACTTTGGCTTCGCGCTCAAACAGTTCGACCAGTCGTTCGTCAGCGAGCGCGATGTTGGGTTGTAAGACCTTGATGGCTACGCGGCGTTCGATGCCCTGATGAAAGGCGCAATAGACCGCGCCCATCCCGCCGAGTCCGACCAGGGCTTCGATTTGATAACGATCTAGCAACGTACGTCCCACGAGGCTATAAGGGTCTTTTAGCGACAGCACTGCGTCACACTTCGGGCAAAGTTGTAAGGGTTGCTTAACAGTGGTCTGGCATTGTGGGCAGTATTTAGTAGCCATTGCGCGCAAAAGGTAGGCGAGCCATGCAGACGTGTCAATAAAGCTCAAGAGTTAAAAGTGAACAGTGAAAAGTGCACAGTAAAAGGGAAACGCGTATCTTCAGCCACCTTCGCTTTTCACTTTTCACTTTTAACTCTTCCCCCATTTGAGGCGGGTGTAAGCGATGCGAAAGCCCTGTCGTTCGGCGTTGCGTTGCGAAGCGCTGCCGGGCGCAGCGCACATCATCGCCAGCTCGCAACCTTGTGCAGCCGCGTATTGCAAACGCGCTTCGAGCAGCGCGAGTTGCGCGCCCTGCTTACGTTGGGCCGGAACCGTGCTCGCACCCGCCATCAACGCGATGCCTTCGCCTAAGCTGAGGCCGCCCGTCGCAATCGGTTCGCTGTCGAGTTCGGCAAAACCCTTCAGTTCGGCAAAGAAAGATACGCCGCGTTCGCGTTCGGCGCTTACCAGCGAAAGATCGCGGATGAAGTCACTCAACTCGGCCATCTCGCTCCAACCTTGCGCGGCGATGTCAGCCCAGCGTTGCGCTTCTGCTTTATTCATCACTCTGACGGTGAGCTTCGGGTTTTCAGCGCGCGCCAGTTTCACGTCAGGTTGAATTGCCAGTTGAGTCGGACGATACATCACGCTGCTCAATTCAATCGGGTGATAGCCGCGTTCGTGCAACAACGCCAACAACGACGGGTCAGCCAGCGGACTGATCTCGTGATGCACCGCCGCGCCGCGTTCGGTGAAAAACGTTTCGAGTTGTTGCAAGACTTCGGCGGTGACTGGCTCGAACATTCCCAAGCCAAAGGTTTGCGTGATGGGTGAACCCACACCATCGAACATCGCGTAAGCGCCCGCGACTTCAATCCAGCACGCGTCGCTCGCGGGTTGCAACCGCGCGCGCGTCTCAACGAAATCGGCACATGCCAATGCTTCGGTGCGTTCGAGGCGTTGGGCGAGCGCGAGGTCTATGAATGGATAGTTGTCATTCATGCTTTGCTTTGACTTCGGCCAAGCCGGTAAGGCTGGCGTACTTTCCCTCTATCGGCGCATAGAACGCACGGATCGTTTCCATGTCTTTTTCCAAATCGCCGGTCGGCATAAACGTAGGCCCAAAACCCGCGACTTTGTTTTTGAAATCGAGAAAGGCAAGAACGATAGGCGTTTGAGATTCGAGCGCAATGAAATAAAAACCCGTCTTCCAATAACGCACCTTTGACCGCGTGCCTTCGGGCGGAATGGCGAGGATGAGTTCGTCGCTGGCGCGCATGGTGGCGATGGCTTGGGCTACGAGGTTTTGATTGGCCGCGCGATTGACCGCGATGCCGCCCAGCCAGCGCATCACATACCCCATCGGCCCGATAAACAACGTATGCTTGCCCATCCAAAACATCTTGACCTGAAAGCAAAATGCCAAGCCCAGCGCGAGTGGAAAGTCCCAGTTCGACGTATGCGGTGCGCCGATGATGACGTATTTTTTTACGTCGGGCAGCGCGCCTGCTAACCGCCAGCCGCGCCAGCGAAAGAGCGCGAAAGCACAACGGCGCACGGGCGCAATTAGCCACGCGCTGTCGTGAATGGTTTTATGGTTTGTGAGTAAGTTGCTCATCGTTTTGCCAGCGTGGTGCGCCAGCGGGACGCTGGCGCACCACGCTGGCGCACCGCTTTAGTCGTTGCGTCCCGCTGAACCAATCGGATCGCCCGGCGGTGTCGCCAACGTCGCTGCCGGTTTGAACGTAGCGTCAGGGCGATTCAAAAACCGTTTGATGTCATCCAGCGTAGCGTTCCGGTGCGCGGCGTTACTCGCACGCAAAGGAACCGACAACCACGCCGACAAATCGCGCAGCGCCTGACTCGCCGTTGCGCGTACGTGCGCCGAAGCTTCGGCATTCGCGGCGAGTTCCATCAAGTGTGCGACGACGCGCGCTTGCACGGTTTCGGCGACGACGGCGTGCGTGGCGTTGGCGGGACGCGAAGCCTTCCAGGTTTGCGCGATGAGCGCGTCTACGACTTCTTTGAAATCGGGGTTGGCTGCGTCATAAGCGTGAAACTCAATGCAGCGCGCTGCGCGTTGATGATTAAGCAATCCGCTGATGGCCGCATCCGCCGCAATCGCCGCCGCTGCCAATGGGTCGAAGGTCAGCCCGGTGCGGCGCGCGAAGTATTCGCCCGTGCCGCGCTCATAACCGAACGCGCGCGGCGGCATCAGCGCCAACAGCTTTTCAGGAATCGCCAACGCTTCGGGCTTGATCGTCGCCAGCACGGCTTGCAGCGCTTCGCGTTGCCGCGCGGCGGCGACGATCTCGCGCGCTTTCGCCGGACTCACGCCGCTCGCCGCCTTGATCGCGTAGCTGTAATAAACGCCGCCCAGCGATTTCACTGCGGCTTGTAATTGATAGCGATGATGCAAATACAACGGCAGGAACTTGGCTTCGACTTGCGAGAGCGGCGTACCCGTCGGCACGTTCGCCAGACTGAAATCATTGAGTCCGAGGCGACGCACTTCCATCTCGTGATTCAACATCTTGATCGGGTCGTTGCCGTTGTCCCACAAGCTCGCCAGCGGATGCGCCGCACCCGCCGGACGCGCGTCGCCATCCGTGATAAACAACATGCCTTTTTGCAATCCGGCTTGAACGATTTTCTCAAGCTCGGCGGCTTCGTCAGCATTCGCAGCAAATTCACGATAGGCGAAATTCACCGCGTACTTATCGAATTCGCCGATGCCGACGGCGTAAGCGTTCGACAGATCAATCTTGCCGTTTTTGATTTCAGCTAGCGGCGCGGGGTAATCCATCACCGAGCCGCGATTGAATGTGCTGGCCGCAAAGTTATGCGCGAACCCAATCGTATGGCCGACTTCGTGCGCTGAGAGTTGACGGATGCGCGCCAGCGACATGGCTTCGATGTCCGAAGTATCGGCGAGGTATTCGAGGTCAGGCATCTGTGCCATCTCACATTCATCAGTCATTCCTATTGCCGCGTATTTCGGAATCATCCCTGTGCCCAACATAAAATCCTGACGAATGCGCAACGAACCCAGCGTGACGTGGCCTTTGATGATTTCGCCGGTGCGCGGATCAACGACGCTCGCGCCATACGACCAGCCGCGCGTCGAACGATGCACCCAGTTGATGACGTTGTATCGCACGTCCATCGGGTCGGCATCGGCGGGCAGCACTTTTACCTGAAAGGCGTTTTTGAATCCGGCGGCTTCATAAGCCTGATTCCACCACGAAGCACCTTCGACTAAAGCGTCGCGGATGGCGGGCGGAGCGCCGTTGTCTACGTAATAAACGATGGGCTTGACGGCTTCGCTCATCGCTGCCGTCGGGTCTTTTTTCTGCAAGCGATGACGCACGACCCAATGCTTTTCAATGGGTTCGTTAAACGGCGAAGCGTAATCGTAAAACTCCATATCATTCGCACTCACGCGCGGGTCGAACTTGCGCGGCTTATATCCGGGTTCAGGCAAGGCGACGAACGAATGATGTTCGCGCACCGTTACGGCATTGGCGGTCGGCGCTACGCTCGAGACCAACGGCCCGGCTTGTCCATCGTTGGCGAAGGTCAGCGTAACTTCGATTTCGGTGTTGAGCGGAAAACCTTTAGTGCGCGGCAAATAAAAGGCGCTGCGGTCATCGGCGACGCGGTAATTGCCTTGCTGGGCTTGACGCAAGCGGTCGGCGACGCCGTGCGCATCGCGCAAAAAGAAATTCGTCGCATCTACTAAAACCTTGCCGTTCTCTTCGGCTTCGACCTTAAAGCCCCACAAGACCGAACGCGCAAACGAATCCTCGACGGCTTTGCGTTCGGCGGCGTTGTCGGTGAGCGCGCGATAACGATAGTTGGGCTGCGTCAGCAAAACTTTCGGGCCGACGCGCTCGAAAAATACGATGCGCTCTTGTCCCAACTGCCCGCGATCAAGCCCGATGGGGTTAGAGCCTACACCGGCGGGCAGCGAGACTTGATAGAGCAACTCTTGATTGAAGCGCGCGATCTCTAACCACAACTTGCCGCTCGCCGCGTCCCAATAGAGCGGCATGTATCCGTCAATCTTTTGCAGCCTGGCCGTTTTGGTAGTGATCGTGTTGTCTTCGGGTTTAGGTTGCGCCCACAGCGGAGCGGCACATAGCAACAGGATAAATA
>JABFSD010000906.1 GCA_013140935.1 Acidobacteriota bacterium | reverse complement strand
CGCCGGAACGCGCGATTGACAAGCCCTTCCTGATGCCGGTCGAAGACATCTTCTCGATTTCAGGACGCGGTACGGTGGCGACGGGACGCATCGAACGCGGCATCGTCAAAGTCGGCGAAACGGTCGAGATCGTAGGCATCCGCGATACGCGCAACACCGTGGTGACGGGCGTCGAAATGTTCAAGAAACTGCTCGACGAAGGCCGCGCCGGCGACAACGTAGGCTTGCTGCTGCGCGGTGTAGACCGCAAAGAAATCGAACGCGGTCAAGTCATCTGCAAGCCGGGTTCGATCAAAGGGCATACGAAATTCAAAGCCGAAGCCTACGTGTTGACGAAGGAAGAAGGTGGACGGCATACGCCGTTTTTCACGGGCTATCGTCCGCAGTTTTACTTCCGCACGACGGACGTGACGGGCGTGGCGAACCTCCCCGAAGGCGTGGAAATGGTAATGCCGGGCGATAACATTGCGATGACGATTGAATTGATTACGCCGATTGCGATGGAAAAGGGCCTGCGCTTCGCCATCCGCGAAGGCGGTCGCACGGTCGGCGCAGGAACCATTTCGGACATCATTGAATAGCAGTTCTGTAGAACAAGATGACATCTTGTTCTACAACTAATTACCGACAACTTTATGTTGAACGACAAGATCAGAATTCGCCTGAAAGCCTACGACTATCGCGTACTCGACCAGTCCACTCAGGAAATCGTCGAAACCGCGAAACGCACGGGCGCGCGGGTGGCGGGGCCGATTCCGCTGCCGACGGTGAAAAACAAAGTCACCGTCTTAAAATCGCCGCACGTAGACAAAAAGTCGCGCGAGCAATTTGAAATTCGCACGCACAAGCGGTTGATGGACATTCTTGATCCGACGCCGCAAACGATGGATGCCCTGATGAAGCTCGACCTGCCTGCAGGCGTTGACGCTGAGATCAAGGCTTTCGGACGCGAACGCAGATAATTATAAGTGGCTAGTGGCTAGTTGTTAGTGGCTAGTTGTTGAGAATCGCTAGCCACTAGCAACTAACCACTAGCCACTACATCGGGCATACAGATGGTAAACGGAATTATCGGTAAAAAAGTGGGGATGACCCAAATCTTCGCGCCAGATGGCACGGTCACTTCAGTGACGGTCATCAAGGCGGGGCCATGCGTAGTGGTTCAGCGCAAGACGGCTTCGACGGATGGTTACGAAGCAGTGCAACTGGGTCTGGTCGAAGAGAAAGCGCCTCGCAATACGAACAAGCCGATGGCAGGCCATTTCAAAAAAGCGGGCTTGCCGCCGACGCGCGTGTTGCGTGAGTTTCGTCTCGAAGCCGGTGACGGCGCGGTCGAAGGAGCAAATGTGGGCGATCAGGTATTGGCCTCGGCTTTTGCGGCGAACGACAAGGTTGACATCATCGGTACGAGCAAAGGTCGCGGCTTCGCGGGCTTCATGAAACGCCACGGGTTCAGTGGCGGACGCGCTACGCACGGTTCGATGTTTCACCGCGCGCCGGGTTCGATTGGCGCTTCGGCTTATCCTTCGCGCGTTATCAAAGGCACGCGGATGGCGGGCCACATGGGCGTCGAACGTCACACGATTCGCAACCTGAAAATCATTCAGGTCAACGCCGAAGAAAACCTGATTCTGGTCAAAGGCGCAGTGCCTGGCCCGAACGGCGCGGTCGTAATTATCAAAAAGAAGCAATAACGCTTTAGTAAAGCAAGTGGGGCGAAGATGCCGACTTTAGAAGTCAAAAACCTCAAAAACGAAACCGTAGGCACCGTCGAATTGAGTGACGCCGTATTCGGCGCTGAACTCAACGAAGCGTTGATTTACGACGCGATCAAGAATTACCTGACCAATCAACGTCAGGGCACGGTCGCTACGAAAACGCGTGGCAATACGTCGGGCAGCGGCAAGAAGCTGTGGAAGCAAAAAGGTACGGGCCGTGCTCGTATCGCCAGTTTGCGTTCACCGCTTTGGAAAGGCGGCGGCAACGTTCACGGCCCGCAACCTCGCGACTGGACGAGCGAGATGCCGAAGAAGATGAAACGCGGTGCGTTGCGTGCGGCGCTGTCTGAACGGTTGCGCGAAGGCAACATCCTCGTCGTGGACGATCTCAACCTGAGCGATCACAAAACGAAAACCTTTGTGGGCGTAGCCGAAACGTTGGGCCTGAATAAGAAGACGCTGTTGATCGAAACTGCGGCACCGCAAAATCTGGTGAAGGCTTCGCGCAACATCGCCAGCGTTAAGCTGGCCGAAGACGTGAACGTCAACGTTTATGACGTAGTGGCGCACGAGCAACTCGTGTTCAGCAAAGCGGCTATCGAAGCCCTGCAAGCAAAACTGAGTTAGTTCAAGAGGAACTTGAGTTATGGCAACGATGTGGGATGTGCTGAAAGCTCCGGTTATCACCGAAAAGGCGATGAACCTGAAAGAAAACAGCACCAAAGAAATCAGAGACAGCAAGCATAAACGCACGGTCAAACACGACAACCAATTGTTGACGTTTCGCGTTGCCAAGGGTGCGAACAAGCATTCGATCAAAGCGGCGGTGGAACAAATCTTCAAGGTCAAAGTCGAACAGGTGCGTGTCGTCAATTATCGCGGCAAGTCGGTGCGACGCGGGCGCATCGAAGGCAAACGTCCCGATTGGCGCAAGGCTTACGTGACCTTGAAAGCAGGCTTTCAAGTTGATTACGCAGATTCGATTTAAGGACGATAAATTGAATGTGGAACAAGATGGCATCTTGTTCCTGATTTGCTGGAACAAGATGCCATCTTGTTCCACAACCCAAGCTGGGAAAAACGCAAGATGGGCATCAAGAAATTATCACCAACCAGTCCGGCACGGCGCTATCAGACTTATCTGACGAATGATGATCTGACGATGGACAGCCCGCACAAGCCGTTGCTGGCTCCGAAAAAGCGCATCAACGGACGCAACAATCTGGGGCGTATCACGACGCGCCATCGTGGCGGTGGACACAAGCGCCATTACCGCATCATTGATTTCAAACGCGACAAGACGGGCATTCCGGGCAAGGTCGCTACGATTGAATACGATCCGAATCGTTCGGCGCGCATTGCGCTGATCAATTACGCCGATGGCGAGAAACGCTACATTCTCGTGCCGGTGGGTTTGCAAGTCGGCCAGACGATTATGGCCGGCCCTGAGTCCGACATTCTGACGGGCAATGCTTTGCCGATTAAGAACATTCCGCTTGGTACGCAAATCCATAACATCGAGTTAAAGCCGGGCAAGGGCGGACAGATGGCGCGCAGCGCCGGCAGCTTCGCGCAATTGGTCGCCAAAGAAGGCGGTATGGCGCAGTTGCGCTTGCCTTCCGGCGAAATTCGCATCGTGCCGGTCGAGTGCATGGCGACGGTCGGTCAGGTCGGCAACACCGAACATGAAAACGTTTCGCTCGGCAAAGCCGGTCGTACGCGCTGGAAGGGCTTTCGCCCGACGGTGCGCGGCGTGGTTATGAATCCGGTGGATCACCCGCACGGCGGCGGTGAAGGCAGAACCTCCGGTGGTCGCCATCCGGTAACGCCTTGGGGACAACCGACGCGCGGTTACAAGACGAGAAACAACAAGCGCACCGACAAGTTTATTGTTAAGCGCAGAACGAAGTAAGACGAATTTCAAATTTCAGATTTGAAATCCGAAGGTAAGAGATATGCCACGTTCAGTTAAAAAAGGCCCGTTTATTGATGCGCACCTGATGAAGGTCATTGAGCGGATGAATGCCGCTAATGAGAAGAAGGTGCATAAGACCTGGTCGCGGCGTTCGACGATCTTTCCCGAAATGGTCGGGCATACGTTGGCGGTGCATAACGGCAGGAAGTTCATTCCGGTGTATGTGACCGAAAACATGGTCGGTCACAAGCTGGGCGAATTCGCTCCGACGCGCACATTTAAGGGTCACGCAGAGAAGGCCGAGAAGTCTTCAGGCAAGAAATAGTTCAGATAGGCTTTAGGGGCTTTACTAGGATCATGGAAGCAATCGCAAAAGCTAAAAATGTAAAAGGCTCTTCGCAAAAGGCGAAGCTGGTCATTGACTTGATTCGCGGACGCAAGGTCAACGATGCGTTGGCCGTGTTGCGATACAGCGGCAAGCGTTTGGCGGGGCCGGTCAGCAAGGTGCTGAAATCGGCGATTGATAACGCCGAACAAAAAGCGCAAGCCGGCAATGTCGTGGTGGACGTAGACGATCTGCGCGTCAGCGAATGCTTCGTCGGCAAGGGCGTGACGAAACATCGCCGTCGCGTGCGCCCCGCGCCGATGGGACGCGCTTATCGTGAAATGCGGCATTACTGCCACATTACCGTAGTGGTCTCGAACGAATAAAGGTTTAACGAGAGAACGGAAATATATGGGTCAGAAAGTTCATCCTTACGGATTCAGACTTGGTTACAACCGCAGTTGGCATTCGCGCTGGTTCGCCAAGAAAGGTTTCGGCGATTTGCTGATCGAAGACCTGAAGCTGAAAAAGGAACTCAAGAAGAAATTCGCGCAAGCGGGCGTCTCGCAAATCGAAATTGACCGCGCCGCCAATCGCGTCAAGATCATCATTTACACTTCGCGGCCCGGCATCATCATCGGACGCAAAGGTGCTGAGATTGACAAGCTCAAACAGGAACTGAGCCGCAAGACCAAGCGCGATGTGCTGATTGACATCCGCGAAATTCAAAAGCCCGAACTCAACGCGCAACTGCAAGCCGAGAAGATTGCGCAACAGTTGGAAAAACGTATCGCTTTCCGTCGCGCTATGCGTAAGTCGGTCGAAGAAGCGACACGTTTCGGCGCGCAAGGCATCAAGGTGCGCGTGTCGGGTCGTTTGAACGGTGCGGAAATCGCGCGTTCGGAATGGACGCTGCAAGGCCGTCTGCCGCTGCACACCTTGCGGGCGGACATTGATTACGGCTTCGCCGAAGCGAACACGACCTTCGGCATCATCGGTATCAAGGTCTGGATTTATCGCGGTGAAATTATGGATCCGCGCGAAGCAATGATGAAACGTTAGTGGCTAGTAACTAGTCGCTAGTGGCA
>JABFSD010000127.1 GCA_013140935.1 Acidobacteriota bacterium | reverse complement strand
GAACTTCTGAATGTTTTCGTAAATGCCGCGCCCTTCTTCAATCGCGGCGACAATCGTAGCGAAGTTGTCGTCGAGCAAAACCAGATGCGCGACTTCGCGCGACACGTCGCTGCCGCGTTGCCCCATCGCTATGCCTACGTCAGCGCGCTTGAGCGCCGGAGCATCGTTGACGCCGTCGCCGGTCATGGCTACGACCTCGCCGCTGGCTTTGAGGGCTTCGACGAGGCGCAGCTTGTGTTCGGGTGCGACGCGCGCAAAGACGTTGGTCTCGCGCACGGCGCGTTGTAATTCTTCGTCAGAGAGTTCTTCGAGATCGAGTCCGGTCAGCACGCGGCTGGGCGGAATGCCGACTTCAGCCGCGACCGAAAGCGCCGTCGCCGGATGATCGCCCGTAATCATCACGACGCGAATACCTGCTTCCTGCGCGTGGCGAATCGCGGCGGGAACTTCGGGGCGCGGCGGATCCCACAGCAGCGCGAGTCCGAGAAAGCTTAACTGCTCATCGCCTTCGCCCGCGCGCCACGCCAGCGCCAGCACGCGGAAGCCTTCGCGCGCATAACCTTCGGCTTTCTCTTCCCAGTTACGCCGCTCGGCTGCGGTCAGACGGCTGCGCGAGAGGATGGCTTCAGGCGCACCTTTGAGATAGCTCACCAAGCTGTTGGCTTCTGCGACTGTCACGCGCATGTATCTGTGTCCGCTGTCGAATGGCAGCAAGCTGTGACGCGGATGTTGTTCGTTCATCTGCGCGCAATTCACGCCGTGGCTTTGCGCGTATTCAAGCAGCGCCAGTTCGAGCGGATCGCCCGCGCCGGTTGCGAGGTCGGCGTCGTTCGCCAAAACCATCGCGCGCAAGGCCAGTGCGGTGTCGAGCGCGTCTACGTCTTTCACGAACATGCGATTTTCGGTGAGCGTGCCGGTCTTATCCGTAGCGATCACTGTCACCGAACCCAACGCTTCGACCGCAGATAAACGCCGCACGACGGCTTTGCGTTTCGCCATACGCTCGACGCCGAGCGAGAGCGTGAGCGTTAGCACGGCGGGCAAGCCTTCGGGTACGGCAGCGACGGCGAGCGCGACGGCGAACAGCAGCACGTGGCCGATGCGCTCCCAGCCTTCGATATACAAACCGGCGAGCGCGATGAAGATAGAAAGCACCAGAATCACTTTCGCAATCTGGTGGCCGAAAACTTCGAGTCGTTGTTCGAGCGGCGTCTGGCTGGCTTCGATGCCGCCGATCATCGTCGCCAGTCGGCCCATCGCACTTTCCGAACCCGTGCGCGTGATTTCGAGATAGCCCTTGCCGCGCACGAGCAACGTACCGCTGAAGGCTTCATCGTTTAACGCTTTGTCTACCGGTACTGATTCGCCGGTCAGAATGGATTCGTCCACCATCACACCTTGCGCTTCGCGCAACGCACCGTCAGCCGGGATGCGGTCACCGGCTTCGACGCGCACTACGTCGCCGGGGACTAATTCCGTTGCGGGCAGATGTGCGAGCTTGCCGTCGCGCAACACCCATACGAGCGCCGCCGCGAGCGCTTGCAAGCGTTGCAACGCAGCTTCAGCCTTGCCCTCCTGATAAACGCCCAGCACGGCGTTGAGCAAAAGAATGAAGGCGATGGCGACCGATTCAGCCGGAAAGCCCTGTGCGCCTTCGATGATCCAGATCACCTGATCTATGGCGAGCGCGGCGAGCAAGATGTAAATCAGCGGACTCTTGAATTGTTGCAGGAAGCGTTGCCACGGCGTCTGCGGCGATTTTTCAGGTAAGGCATTGAGGCCATAACGTTGCAGGCGCGCGCGCGCTTCGGTGCTGGCAAGGCCCGGATGCCGCTCAGGCGTCGGACAAGATGCAATCTTAAGAGTTTCGTTTTCTGGTTTCATATTTGGAGTTGGAAACACATATATCAGAACCCAGCAACTGGAAGGCCATGAATTTTTTCGCGCTTTTCGTGCGAGCGAAGGCTGCGCGATGCGGCTGAAAGCGAATTTTCGCGCAATGGGTCAGTACGTTTGGGGAAGTTAGCGCTCAGGCAAGCTGGCATAGGTCTTGCCGTTGTATGCATTACGTCGCCAATGAGGGCGGCGCAACCCCGTTCGTTACACCGGAAAGGAATTACTGTTATGCATGCCCAACCAGCGTTAGAAAAGAAATCCGCAACCAAGCCCCTGTTTGTCGAAGCCGAAAAAATATTCGATCAGATGAAGGAGTTTTCCCAATCCATCGCCCAGCGTGCCTATGAGTTGTTCGATACGCGCGGACGCGAACTCGGCCACGAACTCGAAGACTGGTTCCGCGCCGAGTTTGAACTCATGCGATGGGTTCCCATCGCGTTGAAAGAAGCCGACGGCAAGCTCGTCGTACGCGCCGAAGTACCCGGCTTCAACGCCAGCGACATCAAGATCAGCGTCGAACCCAACCAACTCACCATCAGCGGCCAAAAGGTAGTGAAGCCGGAAGAACGCAAAGAAGAGCAAGACGAGAAACGCTTCTTCTCAGAATTCCGCGCCAATCAATTTTGCCGCACGCTGACCTTGCCCGCGACGGTGGATACAACAGCAAAAACCGAAGCGGCACTCAAAGACGGCGTACTCGAATTGACGTTGACCAAAGCACCTGCGAGTGAACCGGTAAGTGTCCTCGTCAAAACTGGCTGAGCGCCAACGCTCCGACAACAAACCGCAGTCTGTGTTGCGCTCGCGCTCGCAGCACAGACTGTGAACATGATTTCTGCCGAAACAAGACGAGGAGCCACATGGAATATGGTCATCACAAGACGCTGCCGTTAGGCGTTCAACCGGCTATCGAACGCGCCAAAGAGGCTTTGCAAAAAGAAGGCTTCGGCGTGCTGTTTGAATTGGATTTGCAGGCCAAGCTGCGCGAGAAACTGGGCGTAGCGTTCCGGCCTTACGTAATTTTGGGCGCGTGCAATCCGGCGTTGGCCTATCAGACGTTGCAAGCTGAAATAGACATCGGCTTGCTGTTGCCGTGCAACGTGATCGTTTATGAACAGGACGGCCAATCGGTCGTCGCGGCGATTGACGCGGCCAAGCTGATGACCGTGGTCAACAATCCGCAACTTGCGGCCACTGCCGGGCAAGTGGATGAAAAGCTGCGCCGCGTGATTGATAGTTTGTAACTGCAACGAAAGGAGCAAAACGTTATGTCTGACTGGTTTGGATTCATTCTCTTTTTCGCAGCGTATTTCGCGCTGATGCGTTGGGTGTTGCCGCGTTTCGGTGTGCCGACTTGAATGTCCGGCACTTGCAGCATCGAGGATCGGCGCACATCACACGAGCAAAAGAAAACCTTATGACTGTCGAACAAGCTGGCAATGATGAACGAACAACTTCCTTATTTTTACGACACGGCGGTTGAATGGACGAACGCGCGGCAAGGCACCTTGAGCGCGCCTGAACTGCCGTCATTCACTGTTGCCGCACCGCCTGAATTCAAAGGCCAAGCGGGGCTATGGACGCCCGAACATCTTTACGTCGCATCGGTCAACACATGTTTTATGACGACGTTTCTGGCGATTGCGGAACTGTCGAAACTCGAATTCGTCAGCTTTCGTTGCGCAGCCCAAGGCAAGCTCGAAAAAGCCGAAGCGCATAGCTTCAAGATCACTGAAATCGTGTTGCAACCCAAGCTCGTCATTCGCCACGCGCACGATCTTGAACGCGCAGGACGCATTCTGGAAAAGGCCGAAGCCAATTGCCTCATCTCGAATTCGATCAACACCGTCGTCAAACTCGAACCGGAAATCAGCGCGGCATAACATTTGCCGACTCTTCTCAGCATGAAACAAGCTGGGAAAATTAACGCAATATCGGGCTGGCTGGGATTGACTGCGGTTACGCTGGGCGCAGCCTTTTTCCTCACTTCCTTTCAACTGCTGCCGGGCTTGATCGCCAAGATGGAGCGCGCCAATCGCAACTTGCAAAGTTTGCGCGCCGTGATCGAACAGCAGCGCGTCAACGTACAAATCGGCACCAAAGATACTGATTCCGGCACGTTGCTTTTTAAGCCGGGCCGCTTGCGCATTGATTACACCAAGCCGACGACGCAAAGCGTTTCGCTCATCGGACAGGATTTCATGCTCTATCAGCCGCGTTTGAATCAGGCGTTGAAAACGACGGTCGCCAAAGCTACCAAAGGTCGCACGGGCGGCCTCTCGCAACTCGTCGGACTGAACAGTTCGCTCAAATCATTGGCGAACGAATACGCCATCGAGTTTGTGAACGATGAAATGGTGGATGGGCAATTGGCTACGCAATTGCGGCTGACGCCGAAAGGCAAGGGCGGCACTTTCACCAGCATCGAGCTTTGGGTGAATCAACAGACGTGGCTGCCGGTGATGCACAAATTCACCGAACGCAACGGCGATTACACCATCGTTAGATTGAGCAAGCTCGAACTCAACACCAAACTGGATGACGCGGCCTTCCTCATCAAGCTGCCCGCCAACACCGCCATCGTAAACAAAGTGGGAGAGTGAACACGTTATGAAATTCCTGATTCGTTGGGGCTGTAACGCCCTCGCCATTTACGCCGCCATCAAGCTGTTGCCGGGTCTGACTTTCACTGGCGCGTGGTGGCAATTGTGCCTCGTCGCACTGATTCTCGGCTTGCTCAATGCGTTGGTGCGTCCGTTGCTTGAATTCCTCACGTGTCCGCTGATTTTATTGACGCTGGGCTTGTTCGTGCTGGTCATCAACGCCATGTTGCTGTTGTTCACTTCAGCGATTGCCAATGCGCTCGATATTCCTTTTCACATCGCCAGCTTTTGGTCGGCGTTTTGGGGCGCGCTGGTCATCAGCATCATCAGTTCGTTACTCTCGCTGCTAGTCACCGACGATGAATAAATAGAGTGGAGGATAGTATGCCGACCATTGAAGAATTCGCCGGAAGCACCGCGCTGAAAGCCAAGACAATACAATTCGAGACGCAAGGCATTCACTATCGCCTCGTGCGCATTGACGACCGAATGTATTACCGCGCGCACGAAGCGAGCGCGAACATTCAGGAAGATTACGGGCTATATCTCGAAC
>JABFSD010000170.1 GCA_013140935.1 Acidobacteriota bacterium | reverse complement strand
GTTTCAGGCCAGCGTCTTTCCCATCGCACCGCACAGCGAGAAGAAAATCGAATTGACTTATAGCCAGATTTTGCGCAACGAAAGCGGTACGGTCGGCTATCGCTATCCGTTGGGCACAGGCTGGCGTGCCAATGGGTTCACGAATTTCGTACCGCCGCCACGTCCGGTTCCCTTCCCTGGCCCGCCGCGTCGCCCCCAACGCGATTCGAGGCTTGAGGCTCCCATTGACCCGTCGCAACGCAACACTAATGAAGGCGCTACGTTGAGTGCCGAGATCGAAATCAGTTCGCGCACGGCGCTCAAAAATATCTATTCGCCGTCGCACGACATCGAGGTCAAACGCAAAGGCGAACAACAAGCGCGCATTACGCTCGAACGACGTTTGGTCGGCGCGCAACCCGACTTGCAGCTTTTCTATGCGCTGTCGGAGCAGGAATTCGGCGTATCGCTGCTGACCCATCGTGAGCCGGGCAAAGACGGATATTTCATGTTGCTCGTCTCGCCCAAAGCTGAACTCGATAAGTCGCAAACCGTCACCAAAGAAATCGTTTTCGTACTCGACACTTCGGGTTCGATGTCGGACGACAACAAGATCGGCAAAGCCAAAGCGGCGCTGCGATTCGGTGTGAATGCACTGAATGCGCGCGACCGTTTCAACATCGTTTCCTTCGCGGGCGAAGAGCATCTGATGACGACCGGCTTGATCGCCGCTGATGACAAAGGCAAGCGCGAGGCCCTCGAATTCATCGAAAATCTCAAAGCGACGGGCGGTACGAATATCAATGACGCGATGTTGGCTGCGCTCAAGCAATTGCCCAAAAGCGAAGCCCCGCAAATGGTCGTGTTGCTGACCGACGGACAGCCCACCGTGGGCACGACGAAAGCGAGCCAAATCATCGGCAACGTAGGCGTGGCGAATAAATCCAATGCGCGCGTTTTTACTTTCGGCGTGGGCTATGACGTAAACACCGTGTTGCTCGATGCGCTCGCCAACGAACAGCGCGGCACGGTCGCTTATGTTGAGCCTCAAGAAGATTTGGAACTCAAGGTGTCGAGTTTTTTCTCGAAAGTGAACCATCCGGTGTTGAGCGATTTGCAACTCAACTGGGACGGCGTCGAAACCGAACTGCTTTATCCGCGCACGCTGCCCGATCTCTTTCACGGTTCGCAATTGGTGCTGGTCGGACGTTATCGCGCCAACGACAAGCGCGTTTCGCAAAACGAATTTGGCAGCACCAACACGGCGTTTTTGTTTGCGATGCCTTTGTTGACGAGCTTTCTGCCGCAACCGGTTGTCGCTACGCCAACAGCGGACAATGCGAAGCTCACGTTGAGCGGCAAAGTGAATTGCAAGACGAGTCGTTTTATTTATGACAAGCTGAGTTTCCCGGCGACGCAACGCGATTACGAATTCGTCCCGCAACTGTGGGCGATGCGTCGCGTCGCGCACTTGCTCGACCAGATCAAACTCAACGGCGAAAGCAAAGAATTGCGTGATGAAGTCGTAGCGTTAGGAACGCGCTACGGCATTGTCACGCCGTATACGTCGGCGTTGGTGCTGGAACCGGGGATGCGTGCGGATGACGTTCGTATCAGTGGCGGACTAATGCCGCCTCCAATGGCTTCACCAACCGGACGTGTGTCGCGCGCCGAGCGGCCTGCTGAAGCAGCCAAGCCGATGGTTAGTATGGGAGGCGTAGCGGGCGAAGCCGCTGTCAAACAAAGTTCCAGCCAGGCCACGTTGCGGGACGCGGGCAATCTGCAAGCCAATCAAGCGGCGGCTGACAAGGTCGGCGTGCAGGCTTACAACCAGAATCAAATTGCGGGCAAGACGTTTTATCTTACGAACAATGCGTGGCAAGACAGCGAATATAAAGCCGAAGCCAAGCTGCCCGAAGTGAAAGTCAAATTTGCCAGCGAGGCTTATTACAAGCTGTTGAAAGACGAACCGCGTCTGACTGAGTTTTTCTCACAAGGCGTGAACGTCGTCGTTGTCTGGAACAACAAGGTCTATCAGGTGACCGAATAAGTCGTGTTCAGAGCTAACGCAAAAGGCTGGCGCGGATTTGCTTAAAAATCCGCGCCAGCCTTTTTTTGATAGGCGGGTGAATTTATGGGCAGAGTGTCAGGATGTGATCGCGCACCGTTTTCCACGCAGCCGCTTGCGGATCAACCACTTCAAAGTGTCCGGCGTTTTCTAACAAGACGAGTTGCGCGTTATCGCCTTTGGCCTGCGCCGCCGCCACGTAACTCGTCGCCATGTCCGCAGGAATAATGCGGTCTTCTTTGCCTTGCACGATCAGTTGTTTGATACCGAGCGGCAACAGCTTCAGCGGTGAAGCCTGGTCGTAAAGCATCGCTTGTTCATCGGCCTTGCCGCTCATCAGCATCGGCACATTCGCATCGCACGCCGTACCGGTAAATCGCAAGTCCGTAATGCCTGCGAGCGAAACGACGCCGCAGATTTTCACTTCCGCGTTGCGTTGCGCGCCCAACAGCAACGCCAGATGTCCGCCCGCCGAATGACCGATGAAGATGACGCGCTGCAAATCCAGTGCGTACTCTTTCGACAGCTTGGATAAATGCTGGACGCCTGCGCGCACGTCTTCCAGCGACCCCGGCCATCCGCCGCCCGCATTGCCTACGCGACGATATTCGAGATTCCACGTAGCGAATCCGTGCGCCGTCAAATCGGCGCTAACGTGTCCCATATAGCCCAAGCCGTATTCCGCCATCCAACAGCCGCCGTGCAATACGACGGCGACCGGATAAGGCCGTTTGACCTGATTGCCTTTGGGCACGCGCAATTCGCCGAATTGATTGGGGTCTTTGCCATACGCGATTTTGGCGTCGGCGGGCGTCGGCGTTTCGTTAAGAATCGCGCGCGCGTTGCGCGGTTGCTGGCGGATTAGCCCGAACACGGTGAAGACACATAGCACGAGCGCAGCAGGAACCAGCAGTTTCTGATTGAGATTGGACATGGTCGCGGATTCAGTAACCTTGCTTATGTTTTTTCTTCTTCTTAACGGTTGATTCGACCGACGCGATAACCACTGGGCGAGGCGCGGGACGCGGAACCCTTACCACGGCGGGCTTACGCGCAGGTTTCACGGGCGCAGGTTTCGCCACCGGTTTTGCCACAGGTGACGGTGCGGTCACGGCGGCGAAAGTGGGTTTGCTTGCAGAGGCGCTTTCGCGCAAGGCGATGGTTTGTCCCATCGCCTTGCTGATGTCAGACCAGCGATAGACCGCCAGACGATAATTGCACTGATCGGCAATGGCGATATAAGTCTCACCGCTCGCCGTGTCCTGGTAACTGGCAATCGAATCAGGGGAACAGAAAAAACCTGGCGGATTGGCCTGTCCCGGAATGACAGCACCGGTCTTGACCTGTTTTTGTAATTCGAGATTGGTCTTGTCTTCAAAGTCCACTTGCGGCGCGTGTCCGAAAAAGCCTTGATAGCCGTGCGAGCGATTCGGTTGCGGCGCGCCGTAACCCGCCAGATCGGTGTTGAAAACATCGGCGCGCGCCAGATCGAAAAGCTGTATGTGCCCGGCGCTTTCATCCACGGCGAATAAGTGGTTTTGCGCCAGCGCCAGGCCTTCGACCGAGCCGAAGAAAACGTGTTTGCCCGCAGGCTTGCCCGCCCCGTCCAAACTAGCGCCGATAAAACGACGTTTGTAGGCACCGCTTTCCCAATCGAAAACGTCAATGACCGCATCTTTCTCGCTGGCAATGAAAAGATTGCCAGCGGCTTCGTCAATCGCGATGCCTTCGCACCCGTGCAGATAAGTATCGCCGTCAGCGCGTTTCTGCTCGAACTTGAACGTCTTGTCGGGGGTGTAATCGGTATTAAAGCGATGTACGTCGTTGCGATGCGCGTCTACGACATAGATGCGTCCGAGTGAATCGGTCGCAATGCCGCCCAGTTTCTTGAAGCCCTGTTCGCCAAAGCGCGTGCCTTTGAATTGGTAATCGTAAGGCGCGAGCGGTTTGCCTTTCTCATCCACTTCGCCCGGTTGCGGCGGCACGAAAACATAGGCGAGGTTGAGGGCCTGGTCAGTGATAAACACCGTGCCGTTGGGTGCGACGGCGATGTCTACGATCTCACCGCCGAAAACGCCGTGGCCGAATTCGCCCAGATGCGTGCCTGTTTTAACGTCCCACACCTGCACGCGGCGATTGCGCGCATCAGTGGCATAGAGCAAACCGTTCGGACTGAAGCCTACGCCATCCGGCTTGTCGAAATCAGAAGCCGCTTTGCCCGGATGCCCGCTGCCCAGTATTTGATAGGGAGCAACGTTGATGCGCCACGCGGCGCGTTGTTGGTCTTTTTCGACTTCGGTGGTTTCGGCTCCATCCACTGCCGGAGCCATCAGTTTGCCGCCGCCATTTACTACGGCAGGCGACGGCGCAACCGCCGGTTTCTTTGCTACGTCATCGGTCGCCGGCGTCGCATAGTTGCGATAGAACCAAACGCCTCCCACCAATGTGAGCAACGCCAACAGTCCGCCGCCCCCCAATAACCAGGGCAGGGCCGATTTCTTTGGCGGCGGCGCAGGCGCGGCGAGTGCTGCTTGCGCTGGCACCGGTTGCGCGACCGGCGGTGCCGGCGCGGCGGACGGACGGGAAACGTGCGCCAGCGGATGGGCTGGCGGATAATGCGACTGGACGGGCGGGACGCCCAACTGCGCGGTCTCAGCGGGGCCGTGCGGCACATATTCAAAGCGCAACTCAGGCCCGCCCTGGCCGCATTGCAGAACGTCGCCAGATCGCAGCGCCACCGTGCCCGTTACGCGCTGGCCGTTCAGAAACGTACCGTTACGACTGTTGAGATCGCTGACCACAAATTGTGAGGGGGAGGAAGCCTGACGAAAGAGCTTGAGATGTTGCCGACCCACCATTGCGTCAGCTTCGCTGAAACTGACCGTCGCTGAGGGGTCGCGCCCGATTACGATTTCCTGATATTGATTAAGCGGAAATTCCTCCACCCGTCCGGCCTTCGAACCGCTCACATGCCTCAGCACAATGCGTTCCATATTGACCTCCTTTAGA
>JABFSD010000114.1 GCA_013140935.1 Acidobacteriota bacterium | reverse complement strand
CGGCAAACGCGAGTTGTTGCAATTGTGCGCCCGCGCGTTTGCGATCGCTGAACTCGGTCTGCTTATCGGTCTCCAACTTCTGTCGCAGCGCGATGCGAAAATCATCGGCTTTGCTTCTGGCTGATTCGGCGGCATCACGTACTTTGAGCGCACGCTGTTGCCATTCGGTAAACCGCGTTGCGCGCGTAATGTCATCCGGCAAGCGTTCGGCTTCGAACTGCATGCGCCGCCGATTCGAGAGCCAGACACTGTAAAGACGTTCGAGCTTGGTCAATTCCACTTCGAGCGCGACCTTTTCCAGAATGCGCGGATTGCCGCTCGCAATGGCTTTGATCTGCGCGGCGGTCATCACGAGTTGGTCTACGTCTTCAGCGGTGCGCGCCGTGACTTCGCCCGCCATGATCTGGCCGATGAAGCGGGCTTTGCTCTCAAGCGTCTGCCACATATACCCATCAAAGCTGCCTTCGGTGATGTAGGTGCAAATATGCACGGCAGGGAAGCGATTGCCCTGCCGCAAAATTCGCCTTTCGCGCTGCTCTATATCCGACGGACGCCACGGCGTATCGAGATGATGAAGCGCATACAATCGTTCCTGCATATTCACGCCCGTACCCGCTTTTTCCGTCGAGGCCAGCAGCACGCGGATATGTCCGGCATTGCAAGCGGCAAAGGCTTCGGCTTTCTTTTTCGGCGTTTTGAAATGGTGAATGAAGGCGATTTCGTTGGCAGGAATGCCGCGCGCAATCAAAGCGCGTTTGATCGCGCCATAAATGCCGGTGCGGGCGGAAAGCTCTTCGGCGGTTTCATTCACCGCGTCATCAGTTTCAAAGCGGTCGGCTGGTTCATCCATAACAGTGCCGCAAAGGGAATGTGTTGTTAGCAAGAGCGAAGCGTGTTTCGCCTTGTTGCAACTGCCGTCCACTTCCCTTTCGCTTGTCCGCATGACGCATCCCTGTTCCAATACCGCACGAATTCAAAAACCTTTACATCAACGTGACAAATGATGGCTTCTCTCGCACCACCTCTCAACGAAATTTACTGTCATTATCTGGACGTCTACTTTCACCCGACCAACCGCGATGAGCCGCTGCTCACGCGCAGTGAGTTGGCAACCGTACTCAATCTCTCGCACGCCCAACCGACGAGGCACGATGAGGCGGCGAGTTGGTTGGAGTTGCTTGCACCCGCTTGGTTGCGCGGCGAATCTGAGACGGAACCCTTCCTTGAAAACGCTGAAGCAAATCGACAATGGCGGGCGACGCTGCGTACCCAACGCAAGCAACGTGAGACGACCTTGCGGCAAAAGATAGAACGTACCGCTGACTAACCAACGAGAGCGACTCATTGAATAGGGTGAAAATCCCGCAAAGAGTGCGGGATTTTCACCCTATTTAACTGCGGATTGTCCTTTCGGCGTCGCTAAATCACAGAACACCAATTGACATCCGTGTTGTGCGCTGGACGCGTGATAGAACTCCGCAATCTTGTCGGCCAAGGCCGCAACCTTGTTGGCCTTCGGACAGGCTTCGTCGGGCAAGACGAGTCGAATATCAAGCGCAGCTTTGCGGCCTTCCGAAGTCACTTTGAGCATGTTGTCCACTTCCGGCGCGACGCGACGATTCTTGATGCGCTCGACGCGCGCGGCCAATGACCTCACGAATTTCTTCAAGGCCGGACTCGCAGGCAACCTGATGACTTGCGGCGCGCCGCCAATCAGTTGCGGGCGCGGCAGATTCAATTGATCGGCGTTCTTCACGTCCAGCACCTGCCGCCATAGTGCTGCGAGGTCCGGCAGATTCGTGAAGCGGTTGAAACGTATTCCCATCCGAAAGCCCGATCCATCCGGCTTCATTTCCAGACTCTGGCTTGTCTCGGCAAAAGTCTGCACCCAAGCGTCAAAGTGCGCGAGACCTAACGCTTCGAGCGTATCGAGTTGCAGGAACTTCATCATCACGTAGACCTCCGCCAACGTATTGCTCACTGGCGTCGCCGTCGCAAACACTACGCGCCCGCCGCCATCCAGCACCGAACGCACCTTGATGAACGCATCGAACGCGCGCTGCGAATCGCTATTCGGTAAACCTGCGACGTTGTTCATCTTCGTCGCGCAATAGAGGTTCTTGTAGTAATGCGTCTCATCTACAAACAATGCGTCAACACCAAGTTCTTCCCAAGTGATCGTATGTTTGGAATCGCGCTGAATCGCGCTCTCACAATCCTTGAGTTTGACGGTGAGCCGCTTGAGCGCGCGCTGAATTTCTTTCACGGTGCGTTGTTGGCTCGCTGTTCGGCGGGCGGGATTTCTTCGAGGTAGGCTTCAAGCGTATCAATCTCGCGCTGGATATAACGCGCAACGGTTTCCTGTGCGAGCGGCAACAGTTTGAACGCCGAATGCGGCACGATGATGAGGTCGTAATCGCCTGTCGCAATCCGTGCCATCAGTTCCCCGCGCTGCGCTGCGCTCAAATCTTCTTTCGTCGGCGCGAGCAGATTGATGTTCGGATAAAGCCTGCGCGTTTCAGCTTCCCATTGCGCAGGGAGATGATTCGGCACGACGACCACCGTCTTGCAGCAAAGACCAAGTCGTTTCAATTCCAGCGCCGCTGCAATCATCAGGTAGGTCTTCCCTGCCCCGACACAATGTCCCAGCAAAGTCGCTTTGGATTGCAGAATACGCCAGATGCCGTCTTTCTGATGCGAACGCAATACGATGCTTCCGTTCATCCCCGGCAAGTGGAGATGGCTGCCGTCGTAGCGCCGTTCACGCAGACAATTGAACCGTTCGTTGTAAAGCGCGCAGAGTTCACGGGCGCGCTGTTCGTCTTTCCAGACCCATTCGGTGAATTTGGCTTTGAGTTCGGTTTGTTTGGCTTGTGCGGCAAGCGTTTCGTTATCATTGACGACGCGCCGCTCGTTGCCGTTTTCCATCACCAGATCAAATACGTCAGGTGTGCGCAAATTGAGTGTGTCTTCGAGCAAGTCAAAGGCATTCGCGCGGCTGGTACCATAAGTTTGCGTGGCTTCGATGGAGGAACGTGCGTAATGGGTGACGGCTTCGAGCTTCCAGATGCTAAGGCTTTCGATGTATTGCACCTCTCCCTGAAACTGCGGCACGAGTTCAGCAATGAAGGCTTTGACGAAAGCGGAGGGAATCCAGCCTGCGCCGAGCCGTGCGGCAATTTCTTCCGGGCCTAGTGGCTTGGGTTGTACTTTGGCGAGAGTGCCCACATTGGCCTGAAAGCGCGGATTGAGTGACGCGGCTCGTTCCGCTTCGCGCAGCTTCTGGCCGACATTGCCGGAGAGATACTCCTCAGCGGTTTGGTAAAGGCCGGAAGGCAATTCGTAACTCAGCCCTTGCAACGAATCAGCGGTTTCATCCGACGTTTGACCAGTCAGCTCGGCAATGCGCGCTAAATCCACTTCGCCAAATTCATTCAAACAAACCAGCAAGGCTTCCTTCGCTGAACCTGACTGCACGGCACGATGGTTCGGGCGAATCGTCCGTTGTGTGAACAGGGTGGACTTCTTCCAACTTCCCTTCCCTGCCGGTTCTTCCAGCGCCCGCAAGAACGGCACGAGCGGTGAACGACGATCAAGGTCTTTGAGATTCTGTTTAGCGTTGATGTAACCGTAGCGCGCGGTGAAGCGCAGATAGAGTGCATTCAGTTCGCGTTGCGCTTCGGCCAATTGCTTATCTGTCGCATTGTGTAATTGCAGTTGGATGACTTGCTTGGCTGTCGTGTATAGATCAAGCAAGAGTGGAGCACGCACCCGCGCTGATCCTGCAAGCGTCATCAAGGCCATTTCTCCGTTTGATGGTTCAGCGGTGGCAACCGCAAGGCTCCTTGCTGGCGAAGAGGAAACCGGAAGGCTCAAACATTGCACTGAAAGTTGCGCGCACAAGGCATTGCGCAAGGCCTCGCCCAAGTCACGGTCATCCGGTTTCAAAGTGAATTCATTCGCCTGATGCATTCCGCTCGCAATTACGGGTCGCCCCAACAGGTATTGCGGATGCTTTACGAAATGCCGATTCAACGGGACGCTGACGCCAGTTCCCTGCTCTGCCCACAACTCAGTCGCCAACCAATCCTCACTCTCGTCCAGCGTATCTGTCTTGCGTGGTGCTGATCGCTTGCGCAAGAACACGACATCAACGATCACCTCCGTACCGGCGTTTTTATGAAACGCGCGCGCCGGCAAACGAACCGCTGCCAGGAATTCCGCTTGTTCGACCAGATGACTGCGCACTCGGTCATTCACCTTATCCAACGTATAGCGCGACGTGATAAACGCCAGCACGCCGCCGGGTCGCAGCAACCGCAAACCGCGCGCGAAGTAATAATCGTGGATCGCCGCCTTCAGGTGTTTTTCTTTGAATTGCGGATCGTGAATCGGATAGTTGCCGAAGGGTACATTGGACACGATCAGATCGAAGTAATCATTCGGCAACGCCGTTGTCTCAAAGCTCTGACTGAACACGCGAGTTTGTGGATAAAGACATTGTAGGATACGCGCGGCGAGCGGTTCATTTTCGACCGCATAACGTTCGGCTTTGGCGGTCAACGCTGCCGGCATCATCCCGAGAAAATGTCCAATCCCAGCGGCTGGTTCAAGCACACGAAATTGCGAGAGAAATCCGATCCCCGCGTGTTCAAGCCCAGCGTAAATGGCCGCGATGATGGGCAATGAGGTGTAATGCGCATTAAGGGCGCTGGCGACAATGGCCTCGCGTTCTTCTGTCGTCAGCACATCCTGCAAATCAGAATGCAGCGGTACCCACGAATAAGTGCCTCGCGGGAAGAGGCGATTGAGTACTTCGCTGTCGCCCCAGCCCGTGTATCGCGCAAGTGTAAGACACTCATCCTCAGATAAGCTTCGCGCATTCGATGGCACTTCTGCGAATTTCTGCAAGAGCTTAATGGCTTCAACATTGCGCTGAAATCGCTTGGATGAACCACCGAGATCAGAGAGTGAATTACCAGACGAGAAATGAAAGTCTTCGATTTGCTTTGTCATCATCTAATGCCCCAAGTTGAATTGGCGTTTGTGATCAGGT
>JABFSD010000470.1 GCA_013140935.1 Acidobacteriota bacterium | reverse complement strand
GAATAATGGGTGGTTCGTGCATGTGCAGGTAATGCAGGGCATCGAGCAATTGCTCGCCCCATTCCAGCACCTGTTCCATCGGGAAAGGGCCTTCGCCGCGTTCGATGCGCATCGAAAGCAATTCGCTGAGGTCTTTGCCCGGAATGAATTCCATCACAAAGTATTGGCTTTGATCTTCAGAGATAAAGTAATCAATCACGCGCGGCAGCGCATTGTGCCGCAAGCCGTAAAGCAGCCGCGCTTCGCGTTCAAAGGCTGAACGCGATTGCTCGTCCACGAAGCGGGACCTTTTCAGCACGACCGTACCGCGCAAATTCAGATCGGTGGCTAAATAGATCAGCCCCATCCCGCCCTTGTCGTTCAGGATTCTTTCGATCTGGTAGCGGTAATTGAGTACGCTGCCTTCGATGGTCAGATTTTGTTCGCTTTCGCCCGGTACCACTGGAACACCTGCCAATCACCAATCACCTGAGACTCTACGCGCGGAAGCAGAGCTAATGGTGGGTTTGCCGCTCAAGCCGTTTAGGAATTTCGTTTTACGATTGCTGCTATGCGCCGATCTAGCACTGGGAGTTAGGGAAGGCGTGCTAGCTTGATGGGCAGGGATGCGCCGTAAGCGAGCAGGCTTTTACCATAAGTCTGTCAGCGTGTCAGCCACATTTTTATGTTTTTTGTAACAAATTCCGCAGCATCCTGTTGTACGAAGTGTCCGGCTCCGGGAATTGTCACCAAAGTCAGGTCGCTTCCCATCCATTCCCACGTATTGTTCAGCGCCCCCGGCAGCAAGGCCGTATCGCCCAATCCATGAATCATCAGCACTGAACATTGCACTTTCGGCACGTCGGCCTTGTTTTCCTGATAAGGCTCACGCGGGTAATTGGCTTTGTAATAGTTGAGCATCGCTTCGAGGTCGGAACGCTCAAAGGCTTCGAGATATTTCTTTTTCGCTTCGGGGTCTTTCACCCAAAAGGTGAGCGCGGCGGCGCTGACTTTGGTGTGCGCGTCGGGCATCTGAAAGTTCCGTGCGTATTGGCTGGCTTTGGCCTGCGCCGGATTATTCGCCAACTCGCGCGTCAATCCTTTCATGTGCGGCAGATTCAGAATGATGAGTTTCTCGACCATTTGCGGCATATACATCGCCACCGTCCACGCCACCGCGCCGCCCCAGTCGTGCCCGACGACGATGGCCTTTTGGCGTCCGTGGTGTTTGATGACGGCGGCTACGTCGGCGGCCAGCAAACGCATGTCGTAACTCTCTATGCCTTTGGGTTTGTCGCTCAGGTTGTAACCGCGCTGGTCAATGGCTACGACGCGATGGGTTTTCGAGAGCGGAACCATCTGCTCGCGCCACGAATACCAAAAATCGGGAAAGCCGTGAATCATCACGATCAACGGCGCGTCTTTGGCTCCCAACGCAGCGTAATGAATCTTTACGCCGTTCGAGTCGGCGTATCCATGTTCGACCTGTTTGTCTAAATCTTGTACCGGATTGGCCTGCGCGGTTGCGAACAGAGCCAACGTGAGCGTGAGCAACAAAACGAGTTTCATCTGTGTGCCTCCTGAAAAGGTTGTGTAGGTTTTGCCTGCGAGAGAGCGCACTTTATTACTGAATGCTTACGCTGACAATGTGGGCGGACTTGCCAGCTCCATCGTGACGAAGTTGATCAACGACCTTGCAGCCTTATTCGGCAAGATAGATTCGGTGCAGGATCATTACCAAGCTCGATCCCGCTGGCGACGAGCAGGTCGTGGAAAAATATAAGGCGCTGATCGAAAAAGAATTCTTCCCGGCACGCGGCTTCGGGAAACTCAATTTGTCAGCCGTCAAAAAAGCCATCGCCGATTGCCGGAAGATTTGCCGAAATCCGGCTTCGTCAATTGACGTGATGCTGTTTTATGTGGAGATGGGCGTGAAGTTCATCAACTCTTATGGCGACATCAAACAGCCGTTTTATGACAGCGGCGAAACCGTTTATGAAGATGCCGTGAAACTGATCATCGAACACGGATTGCAGGAGGTGTTTAACGACAGAAGCCGAGGAATTGTCACTCGGTCAAGTGACTCGGGATATGGATTCCGCGACCAACTCAGCAATGTTTATCGAACGTATTTATCCTAAGTCGAAGGTATGCCCCCTCTCAGCCACCGCCCTGCCGGGTTTGAGAATATTGAAAGCACAGTCCGTTACTGACTCGGTGCCTTTTTTCTCAATAGCACTAAAATCGCTAAGCCAGCACAGAAATAGTACGCTGCATATATCCGACGATAAAAGGTTCGATATATTGCCCATACATTCCAAGTTCCAGCATCGTCGTGTGCAAACATTGCAGACAGAATTTCACCCTCTAAGGTTGTACCTGAAACTTCTACCATTTTATTACCATTGAATTGGTATACAGAGCGTAATGGTTCATTTGCACGTCTTGTTCCATCAAAGACAACCAGCTTAGCGCCTTGATTTGCATTGACGATTGCCACATGAGTACGAAAAGTCGCATCAATGTATTTATATCTGAGTCTCAGTATTTCTTTATTTCCGTCAATCACTGATAGGTAGGACTCATCGCTATTCTCCTTGGGAACGCCAATAAGAATCAGCAGCCTCCCCTTTATCCCGTCACCATCGAAATCAGCACTGCACTCTTTGGCCAGACATTCGTACTCAACGACCAGTTTTTCATAGTATGAAAACCGTAGGGATAAATACACATGCAAAAAAACTGGCCCACTAATGAGCAACAGTAATACAGCCCCCTGGATTCGTTTATCTTTCATTAGTAGATACGTCTCACTTGTCTTTTGCGAGAAAATTTTCGATAGCTCTATCTAATGCGGAAATCATTTCAGCATCTGTGCATGAAAGCTATCAGCGTGTCCGTATTGATATCGGTTGCTCCTGTGACAATCTATTAATTCTTCGCAGTCGTTCTAGGCTCGCATATATCTCTTAATATTCAGCTACCGAGTTCTTGAAAATTATCTGAATTAGGTGCCGCTCCATGCCGAACACTTATCGAATTAAGATTTATGTCTGCCCTCTGTTGAAAAAGGTTCATAATTTCCCTCCCCTGCAAATAAGCTGATCAACTTTTCAAACGCATGGCGATAACCTCCGAGGTTGTTGCAGAAAACAGGGTTACAGTGAGTTGGGGCTGAACGATTCGCAGGCGGCTTTTATCACCACACCGACGAACGGCCTTTCAAGGCAGGCCGCAGAATACACAGGCTTCGGTAAAAGCACCAACGAAAGCATGAAAAAACGATGACCTATCGAACCTCCGACAAATGCGCAACATTAATTTTGTCACCACCCCTTTTTTTAAGCCGTTGCCTTGTCGTAAACTGCGCCCGTCACTACTAACGACAGACTGATTCTCCCTCAACGTTGCCTTTTCCTCTTCGCGCTGGATTCAGCTTTGATGCCTAACCAATCTGGAGGTCTGTAATCATGACGCTTCGCCATCTCGCTTCGCTCTCGGACGTGCCAACTGTCACCGCACCGCACCGCACCGCACCGCACCGCACCGCACCGCACCGCACCGCACCGCACCGCACCGCACCGCACCGCACCGCACCGCACCGCACCGCACCGCACCGCACCGCACCGCACCGCACCGCAAGTGCGATGCCACTTCCCCCTTGCCTGACCAACCGGGCAAAAATAATCGCGCCGCGACTTGAACCGCCCCGGCGCAACACTTCGTGACCCAACGGTCTTGCTGTCCGTTGGTTAATAGCTCTCCGCTTCACTTGTGCCCCATCAACCATCGCGCCCCATGCGGCGCTTCAGAAAGGGACTATCTTATGCCTGTCAATTCAACATCCAATCCACTTGATTCCACCACTCCGTTCAAACTGACTTTGCCACCCATCGAAGACCGCCGCATTCTGGCCGTCATCGTCAAACTGCAAAGCGACCTTGCCCGCGATTTCCCCCTCGAAGAACTGGCGAAGGAGGCCAATCTTTCGGTCCCCTACATGCAGGCGCGTTTCAGCCAACTCGCAAAGAAACCGCTGGAAAAATTCCATCAGGAAATCCGAGTAAAAGCCGCGCACGATCTCTTGGCCACCGAATTCCTTACCATCCAGGAAGTCATGACGCGCGTGGGGCTGCGTGACCGCAAACGCTTCTACCGGGATTTCAAAGCCATGTACCACATGGCTCCCGGCGCATTTCGGAAGTTATGCCTGCAGGGAAAATGTCCTACAGCCGTGTAGGACAAATACTGACAAAAATCATGAAATCCGACCCTATCTTCATGAAAACGACGCCTATATTCCGGGAGCGGGTTGAGTTACTCTTTGTCACGTAATTGAGTAACAAATTCGATTCTTGCTGACGCGCTTTTTCAGCGCAACGGCAGGAGTAATGTGGGGCTTGCCCCATCGAATTAAAAAATAATCGTTAGGTGACACCCTCATTCGGGCGAATGGCGGCTGTTGCTTACGGCAGTTGTCACTTTGGTTAAGGACGCTTTCCCCACTCTTCCCCGCAGAATCAGGCGAGCTTCCTTTGCTGAATTACCCATTCCGTTCTCCCCGTTGCCTGAAAGAGAACGAATGGCTTGCTCACAATAATTGACTCACTGAATTTTACGCTGAGTTCCAACAACGGCGGCTTACCTGGAGCGAAATTGCGAGGAGTAGATCTCGGTAGTAGCTGTGTCGTTACATAATGGTCTTTACCGGCGGAGCAGCCGGATTACGAAGAATTGTTATGTAAAATAAAAACCCTATTGCTACTTGCAGGTAGAAACAGGGTTTGCACTTAACATCGCATGCTGGTTTTGACAGCACTGGATGCATTAGTGACGTTATTCATCCTACCGTCAAACCCAGCCAAAATCAAATCTTTTCATTACCACTTCCGTAGTGAAGTCTAGGTGTGCCTGAACCCATACATCGCAACCCACTCATTCGGCTTACACGTTGGCGTTGAGTGAAACGGGGACACAAAAGACTCAAGTATGCGTAAGTAATAACAAAGGCAATGATTAAAGAAATAATCTTGCTACAAAAAGGAATATCTTATGCTGTTAAAAATAATTTTTCCGAGGCTAATTTCACGTCGGCTACCCATAGTAATGTGGCTGGGCTTATTTGTCGCAATTCCAGGGCTAGCAGTGACTGTGGCAATGCGTAGATATTCCAACTCAAGTGCAAGTAAGGCAGTCCCTTCCTTACAATCCCAACAAATGCCTCAAGGGCGTGATCGTATGTTGGGTCGGCTGGCGCTCCAGCCTCAAGCCGATAAATTTCGCCGTCTGATAGGACAGCGTTTTTCGCAATCCGGGCGTGAAGTAGCAACCATTATAGGTTCCGCCGTTATAGGAACTGAACGTTATCAGGTTCGCATGGTACGAAGCCAGGATGATGACGACGAGCGAATAGCGATTCTTTTGAATGGCAATCAAGCATCACTTACGTGGAGTGGGCAAGAGGGTGCGCGTTCAGGTTCAAATGCTATTACAGGCACTCTACGAAAATTAGTCGAGCGGCTTGCACTCGACAGCCCAGACCAGTTCGTCTTAGCTCAGTTGCGTGGTGCAAGTTATTTCACAGTGGCGAAAAATGTACGTCCTACAGGAATTGCTAATAACTATGCTGGCCCTATTTGGAACATAATACGTGTCACAGAACCTACAGTTAACCCAAGAAGACCTACCACCCAGATTGCCAAACCAGAAAGCTTGTCACGTTTGTATTTCACCAATGTAAATACCGGCTTAATAGATAAAGTCGTGTCACAAGAAGCTGATGGTGCGATTACAGCAGAATTCTCTTCCTGGAGTAATCAAAACGGAGAAGCGGCGCCCGGAAAGATCACTTGGAAAAAGGGCAACGAAGTTGTGATGGAGTTTACTCTCACCAACGTTTCTCATAGCGCTAAACAATAAAGGAGATTGTCATGTATACCCAAACCTTAACAAGAAGATTGTACTGCTGGTCAGTTAATGTTCGTCTCGCAGCGCTGTTGGTATTACTTACCGTGAGTCAGGTAGTAAAAGCTCAAAACGGCGCAGCACGCCCTGACAGAGGGGTGACCCCAGGTCATTCATACACCATCTCCGATATTGAGAAAATTAGCTTAACGAACGGCAACGTCAACCTTGCCATTCCGTTGGCATCCCTTCCCCCCATGAGCGGGAGCAACCTCTCCTGGACAATTCAAGCGGTTTACAACTCGAAAGGATGGGATGTTAAGCGAAAAGACAAAATACAAGGTAGTGCAGGCGCACAAGCCCGGTTTATGGAAGAGCTTCCACAACAGGCGGAGAGCGGTGTTCAAAGCGGATGGATTGTCGGGGGAATATATACTTTGGAGTACCGTGAAAGTCGGGACGATGTGGATTGGATAAATGACCCGCAAGAAGGAAGTCTTAATTGGTGGAAGGTGATTTTCACAGCGCCGGATGGCGCGACTCATGAGCTAAAGCCGGTTGATTTTCAGCCAAATTTCGGTGACCGTACCTTCCTTTTTGGCTTATATAATGTTAACCCGGTCAGTGTCGGAAGCCCTATGAAATACTACTCTTCTGATGGTAGTTTTCTTTGGGCATATATTTACAATACGGGGCCAATTAGCTGGCGAGTTTACATGAAAGACGGAATGCAAGTCATTCAATATGCTAATGGCACGCAGAGAATCGTAGATACCAATTTAGGCAATAGCTCCCTTTCCACTCCCAATCAAAATAGTATCCTGATTTTTACTGACTCTAATGGAACAACAACGACGACACATTATCAAGATGAGCGCACCGGAAGGGAAATTCGAAAAGTGATCGGTTTAAACGATCAGATTACCGTTCAATATCAAGCGGTTGGTGGCAATTGGGTAAGTATTCAACTGACGTTTGGCACGACCACGGTGTTTGGAAAGATTTTTGAGAAAACGACTTATAGCGGCCCTGACCAAACTTGCCAGCGAAAAGAGCTATTAGAGAGCAGCGATATTCAGGTCTTGCGAGAAATTCTGTTGCCGCAAACACAGCCGGGAGAGCCTCAACGCAAATTCACCTTTAGTTACAATTCAGATGAAACAATTTCTCTTCCTTCGCCTGAGAATTGGTATCTTGACTGTACTAGCAACTTCCCCCAACCAGTTAACCAGACATCAAAAGGGTGGGGGTCGTTAAGCCAGATGATCATGCCTTCGGGGGCAAAAGTAAACTATTCTTACACGAATGATGTTGGAGCTTATATTGGGACAGCGGAAGACATCCCTAGGGATAGTATATACACAAAATCATTGGAACATGACGGGTTGCCAGTGGAGACTTGGAATTATGCAATTGGCTATACTGGTAGCAGTGTCACAGCTCCAGATGGCGCTGTCACCACTGAGGCCTCGTATGTTCATGACTACGGTTATGGCGGCTCAGGTGTTGCTAACACTGTAGGGCTAGCGGGATTAAGCTATCGAACCAATCAGTCAGATAAAATAATCACTGAAAGACGTTGGGTAGGAATGAAATTTACCGGTGGCCAGAGCCTTGGGCCAAATGGCCATACCACATTTAACCCAGTGGTAGACACCGAGTACGTGACGCTGAAAGAAGGTGGACAGGCGGTAAAAATGTCCGCTAAAAAGTATCAATATGACTACAACGGAAATGTAAAACAAGTCATTGAGTACGATTGGTTTGATCCTTCACCTGTCAATCGCGACAGTTACGGCATCCCACTAAGCGTGCCCCCGGGTGCCACGGTTCTACGCACGACTACCACTGAATACCACACCCCGGCTGACGATGCAGGATCAGCAAATGTTTATGCAAAACGGGTCATGGGAACGTCTGCACCACCTTTCAACGAACCGCAAGCCGTGCCTTTGATTTTAAGCGCGCCTAAACAGGTAACCAACGGCCCCAGCCAAACACAATTCCGATACGATAATTTAGCTTACGGCACTGCCCCAACCATAGGTCATCTCACTCACAAGTAATTGGGACAATGTGGCGAACGCTTGGCGAACAACGGTGAATCAGCATGGCGATTTTGGCAATTTATCATCCACAACTGATCCAAACGGCAATGTAACATCTTTTGTATGGGACTCTGCGACTTATGCAAACATCACACAAGTCACAGTAAACCCATTGAATGGTACAGGGACACAAACGGTAACAAGAACCTATGACTATGCTACTGGCAGCTTATTGAGCGAAACAGACGCGAATGGCAAAACAACGGATACGAGTTATACGAATATCTTGCTGAATGCACCTGATCCGTTTTTGCGCCCGGGCTTGGTCACGGCACCTGCTGTCACATCCGTTGTTAATGGCGTTACTTATGCGAATCAGCGTCGACGAGTGAAAACCACTTACTCTGATGCAACGCGGCAAGTGTTGAGCGAAAGCGACTTGAATCAGGAAGACGACAAGAAACTTAAAAGCAGAGTAACGTTTGACCAGTTAGGGCGCGCAGCGCTGACCGAAAAGAATGAGGATGGTACGGCCAGCTATACGATTTCGTCACAGAACGTTTATATCACACCCGGACTGGTAATACTCACTGCCAATCCAAAACGGGACGGAGCTACCAGTACGGATGGCTGGACTCGTAGTACGCTGGATACACTTGGCAGGGTAATTGAGGTCGCCACGTTCTCAGGGGCGGCTCAACCGCCTAGTTCCGGGACCAACAGTAATTGGACCGGGAAGGTGATGACGACTTACTACGCCCATCAAACGACGGTAACCGATCAGACGGGAAAAAGCCGAAAGAGCGAAACGGATGCGTTGGGACGGCTAATTAAGGTATGGGAAGATCCTGCGGGTGCAAATTACGAGACAAGTTACGAATATGACGTGTTGGATAGCCTCAAGAAAGTTACGCAAGGAATCGCACCGAACCAACAAACACGCACCTTTGTTTATGATTCTCTCAAGCGGGTAACTAGTGCAACTAACCCGGAAAGTGGCACGACTACTTATACCTACGATCCAAATGGTAATTTATTAACCAAGACGGATGCACGTACAACCAGAACAGCTTTTGCCTATGATGGGTTGAATCGCGTAACACAGAAAACTTATCCAATTTATGCTGGAATTTCGACCGAAGGCACTAATGCTGCCAATGCAACTCCTGGAGTGTATTACAAATATGATGCACCGGTGAGTGGTATGGGCGAGCCATCTGGGTTTAATTTCGGAGTCACAAAAGGGCGGCTGGTGGCAGTGAGATATGGTAGTAGCTCGGACAGTAAGGGTAGTTATTTCGGTTACGATGAGTTCGGTCGCGTCGTACGTAAAACGCAACAAATTAACGGGAATAATTATCCGGTAGTTGCTACCTTCAACCTCGTTTCGGCGATGACCAGCGAGGCTTACCCTTCAGGTAGGGCAGTCACATATACTTACGACGCGGCAGGGCGTCCGGCCAGTTTCAGCGGGACGCTGGGAACAGGCGGAGCGCCGACCACTTATTCCAACGCGACACAATATAGCGCCGCAGGACAAGTGGAGCGTGAAAATTATGGAATGACGACGCCTCTTTACTTGAAGCGGGTTTACAACAACCGGTTGCAGCCGGTAGACCTGCGACTCGGCACCGTAAATGATGCCACCAATTGGAATCGCGGGAGGATGAGTTGGATTTACGGAACCGCGACGTTGAACACCGCTAATACGCGTGATACGACAGGGGCCGAAGTTACCACTGCCGATTTGCTAGGCAATGCCAGCGATAACAATGGTAACGTGCGCAGGATGTATCACGCGGTGCCGACTGGCGTGGACGGCAATCAACAAGTAAATGCTTATGTGATTCCGCAACGGCACACCTATCAATACGATCAACTCAACCGCATCAACGAAGTGGTTGAGACACAACGACAGACTAGCGGCAGCGGCACGATGGTGCAGACAGCTTCCCAAAATTATAGTTACGACCCATTCGGCAACCGCCAGATCACGGGGGTGACGGGTGGTGTGAACGGGGTGTCTCTGTCATACGACGCCAAGAATCGCATCACGACATCCAATTTCGTTTATGACAACGGAGTTGCTAATTCCGTAGGTAATCTGACGAGCGAGCCGAATGGGGTTTCGCGGACGTATGACGCCGAGAACCGCATCGTCAGTGCCACCGGCCCCGGCAGCGGAAGCTATGTCTATGACGGTGAAGGCCAACGGGTAAAACGAACTTCTAATGGAACAGAACGCTGGCACATTTATGGCATTGGCGGCGAATTATTAGCGGAGTATCTGGCTTCCGCGCCTTCTCCGTCGGCAGTGAAAAAAGAATATGGCTATCGCAATGGTAAGTTGCTGATTGTTGCCGACAATGAAACCAGCGGCGGTGGCGGCGGACAGCAGACTACAAATCTGGCGCTGAACAAGACCGCGACGCAATCTTCCACAGCTTGGAGCGGTGTACCGAGCCGTGCGGTAGATGGCAACACCAACGGCAATTACAATGCGACTCCGCCATCGGTCACGCATACAGGGCTTGATGCGCAGGCATGGTGGCATGTAGATTTGGGCAGCGTGGGAACTATTAACACAATCAACGTGTGGAACCGCACCGATTGTTGCGCCAACCGACTGACGAACTTTTATGTGTTCGTCTCGGATGTGCCGTTCACTTCAACTAACCTGAACTCGACGTTGAGTCAGTCAGGCGTGGGGAGCTATCTGACCAGCGGTCAAGCTGGACTGCCGACGACCTTGACCATCAATCGGACGGGGCGGTACGTGCGCGTGCAATTGGTCGGTACGAATGAATTATCATTGGCAGAAGTTGAGGTCATGGGGACGACCAGTTCGAGTACGAGCAATCTGGCGCTGAACAAGACCGCGACGCAATCTTCCACCGCTTGGAGCGGTGTACCGAGCCGTGCGGTAGATGGCAACACCAATGGCAATTACAATGCAACTCCGCCATCGGTCACACATACAGGGCTTGATGCACAGGCTTGGTGGCATGTGGATTTGGGCAGTGTAGGAACCATCAATACAATCAACGTGTGGAACCGCACCGATTGTTGCGCCAACCGACTGACGAACTTTTATGTGTTCGTCTCGGATGTGCCGTTCACTTCAACTAACCTGAACTCGACGTTGAGTCAGTCAGGCGTGGGGAGCTATCTGACCAGCGGTCAAGCTGGACTGCCGACGACCTTGACCATCAATCGGACGGGGCGGTACGTGCGCGTGCAATTGGTCGGTACGAATGAATTATCATTGGCGGAAGTTGAGGTCATGGGTACAACCAGTTCGAGCCCAAGCAACTTGGCGCTGAACAAGACGGCGACGCAATCGTCTACGACATGGGATGGTGTGCCAACTCGTGCAGTAGATGGCAACACTAATGGTAATTACAACGCAACGCCGCCGTCGGTCACACATACTGCTGTGGAAGCACAAGCCTGGTGGCATGTGGATTTGGGCAGTGTGGGAACTATTAACACAATCAACGTGTGGAACCGCACCGATTGTTGTGCTGACCGACTGACGAATTTTTACGTGTTCGTGTCGGATGTGCCGTTCGCGTCTACGAATTTGAGCGCGACGTTAAGCCAGTCCGGGGTGTCGAACTATTTGACAAGCGGACAGGCGGGATCGCCCACGACCTTGACGATCAATCGGACAGGACGTTATGTACGCGTGCAGTTGGTCGGAACCAATGCACTCTCACTGGCGGAAGTTGAGATCATAGGAACGACAGGCAGCAGTGGGGGCGGCGGCGGAAATATTCTGACGTGGTTGGTGCAGGATCATTTAGGGTCTACACGGATGGAAGCGAACGCCGCAGGCAGCATCACTGCGCGCCACGATTATTTACCCTTCGGGGAAGAGTTAAATACAGGTATCCGGGCAAACAATGCACACGGGTATGTGGCAAGTAATACGCGACAAAGGTTTACCGGGTATGAACGGGACAACGAATCAGAATTGGATTTTGCTCAAGCCCGCTATTACGCAAGTAAACATGGGCGCTTTACCAGTGTCGATCCCTTGCAAGGAAGCGGACGGGCATGGAATCCACAGAGTTGGAACCGATATTCTTATGTATTAAACCGCCCGCTTAGTTTGATTGACCCAACCGGGCTCGAAGGTGAAGATTTAGATGAACAAAATGGGGATACAGACGATTTGCAGTCTGGTCGAAAGAAAGAAGAGCAAGAATCAATTAATGTTACCAGCAAAGTTAACTTACCCAAAATTACGTCTGCAAAAAGTAGTGGCAGTCTGAGCAGAGAGCTTCCTGTAGGCGGATCGTTTACGGTTGAGTATAGGTACGAAATAAATAACCCAGCAGGGCAAGATGGTGTTGATCAAAATCCCGCAAACTATGGAAGTGTGCAGCCGATCAAAGATGGAGGAACATTATCTTCACAAGCTTCTCCAATTGAGTTAACTAATTCGACTTCTGAAACTAGGGCAAGAGGCGATGTTATTGAAGTCGCTAAAAAAGACACTTTTAAAGTGACTGATGCTGCTCATTCAGTAATAAATTATCAAATTGTTGTTAAAGACCCCTTAACAACAGCGACGGACACGCTTTCATCAAGATCAAGCGCTACTAGCACTAGAGAAATCATTACATATAAAGATGACAAAGGATACCCAAAGCAAAAAGAAGGCCGCGAGCGACCGCTATCCATCTTCGTTGACTCAAAGTCTAAGTCTAGAAGATAAATTCTTACGTTCCAATCGCTATGTAAAACGTAGCTGTATTTTTACGACTACCTTGTTAATCTAAGTCAACACGCAAAATAACAAGGCTCAATTAGCAGGGTAGTTGCAAAAATAACAGTAGAAGATTAGTAGTATCGGAGATTAAAATGAAAACTATTGCTTATGTATGCCTAATTAGCCTATCGCTGTTGCGACTAGGCTTTTGCCAAGAAAAAATAGCAAAACTGCCAATCGACGTCAGAAAATTCACCATCACTAATTTTTACGCAGAGAAAGAGTACTACGTAGAATTTACTGAGAAAGATATGGATAATACCCCTAGTTGGAATCCAGAAAATGCGCCTCCCCCCGTCTCTATCAGCCAAGCCATAAGGCAGTCTAAAAAATTTCTTAGGCGGTATATATCTAGTTCTGATGCCTGGGAAATTGACAGCATCAAGCACACGTTCTTGGGTCAAGAGAAGTGTTTTTATACAATAGATTTCTACCTTGATCGCTCAAAGGCCAAGAATGGTCAAAGCGCAACATTCACAGTTGTTATGAAAATGGATGGTTCTTTTTTTATTCCTAAAGTTACATCATCAGCTAAACATTAAGGGCTGCTGCCCAAGAAGGGTCTGTGGCACAACATCAAATCGCGTTAGCGCGGCTTGATCTCGCGTCCATTGCCATTCACGGGCGGAGCCGTCTCGACCGCTTCTTTGAGCTTCGCCAACACGTCAGCCGTCAACGCCGGTAAATCAACTTGTCGTAAGGTAAACCCTGCCGCATTGCTGTGTCCGCCGCCGCCGAACTGTTCGGCGACGCGGGCGACGTTGACGCGGTTCTTTGATCTTAAAGAAATGCGATAGGTTTGGTTGGGCAGTTCGCGGAAGAAAGCGACGGCTTCGACTTCGCCGATGGTGAGCGGGTAATTGATGATGCCGTCGGTGTCGTCTTCGGTGGCGTGAGTGCGATCCATCGCGTCGGCGGTCATCTTGATCCAGGCGATGCGGCCTGATTCGTCGCGTTGTAGCGTCGAGAGGACTTCGCCTACCAAACTGACTTTGGCGTAAGGGTAGTTATAAAAAATCGCCTGTGAAAGTTTGGCCGGTTGCGCGCCGTGGCGTACGAGTTCGCTGGCGATTTTGAAGGTGCGTTCGGTAGTGTTGGAAAAGTGAAACGAACCGGTGTCGGTCAACAGCGCGGCGTAAACGCAACTGGCGGCTTCGGGCGTGATCTTGGCACCGATGGCTTTGGCGAGGTTATAAACCATTTCGCCTACGGCGGCGGCGGTCGAATCAATCCAGTTGATGTTGGCGTAAAGCGCCGTCGTCGAATGATGGTCAATGTTGACCAGAAAACGTTCGGGCAAACTGGGCAGGCCGGGGCGTTCGCTGTCGCTGCATTCCATCAGGAATACGGCGTCGTAATCGTTGCCGATGTCTGTGCCGACGATGACTTCATCAGCGCCGGGCAGCTTGACGTAAGCGTGCGGTACGTCGTCGCGCAGGATGATGTCGGCTTCTTTTTTGAGTCCGCGCAAAATCCAGCTGAGGGCTAACGAAGAACCCAAGCCGTCGCCGTCGGGGCGGATGTGCGTGGTGATGGCGAAACGTTGATGGCGTTCTATTAAATCAATTACCTGGCCTAACATAAGTTGATACTGCCCTGCTTATGTTGGTTGACCGCCTAAGTCTCTGGGGTGGTGTCAGACGGTGGTACAACATCTTCAGGGGGAAGCTCCTTTGCGATTTCATCAAGAATTTGCCCCATCCGCGCGCCGTGTTCGAGGGTTTCGTCCAACACGAAATGCAGTGGCGGAATGGAACGCAGGCGCATTCGTTGGCCGAGCAAGCGCCGAATGAAGACGGCTTGCTCTGCCAACAGGGACATGGTTGCGCGTTGTTGGGTTGGGGAGCCGAATACGCTGACGAATATGCGCGCCTCGCTGAGTTCGGCGCTGACTTTCACTTCGGTGATGCTGGTCATTGCCGTGACCTGATCGCGGAGTTCGCGCTGTAAGATCGCGCTGATCTCTTCTCTCAAGGCTTGCGGCAAACGTGTATTGCGATAACCCATTACTTAATAGCTAAAAAGAATCAGACAAGATTAACGGGATTTTCAGGATTCACAGGATGAAGGGAAAAGCGGAAATGCCTATTGCTATTGGTTAATCCCGTCAATCCTGAAAATCTTGTCAATCCTGTCTGATTTCTTCTGTTACAACTCTGTCGGGATGACCTTTTCCATAATATACGCTTCGATCACGTCGCCGACTTTGTAATCGTTGAAGCGGTCGAGCGTGATGCCGCATTCGTAACCGGTTTGCACTTCGCTGACGTCGTCTTTGAAACGACGCAAGCTGCCAATCGCGGATTCGAAGACGACGACGTTGTCGCGGATAAGCCGCGCTTGCGCCGTGCGTTTGAGCATACCGCTGGTAATCATCGAACCGGCGACGCTGCCCACCTTCGGCACGCGGATCACGTCGCGGACTTCGGCCTTGCCGATGACGACTTCTTTAGAGGTCGCGTCGAGCATACCGATCATTGCGCTGCGAATTTCTTCTTCGACTTTGTAAATGATCGAGTGCAGTCGGATGTCAATGCCCTCTTGCCGCGCGAGTTCTTCGGCGCTGGCTTCGGGGCGGACGTTGAATCCGATGATGACCATCGCCGTGCCTTCCGACAGGTCAGAGGCGTTGGCGAGGCCGACATCCGATTTCGTAATCGCGCCGACACCCGATTGAATGATGCTGACCTTGACCTTGTCGGTCGAGAGCTTGAGCAGCGTGTCGCGGAGTACTTCGACCGAACCTTGTACGTCGGTTTTGAGAATGACTTTGAGTTCTTTCGCTTCGCCGCTTTGCATCTGTTTCGCCAGTTGTTCGAGGCCGCGTGCCGAAGTGCGCGCGAGCGCGGCGGCACGGGCTTTCATCTGACGGAACTGCGAAATTTGTTGGGCTTTGGCTACGTCGGCGACGACCTGGAATTGATCGCCAGCGGCGGGCACGCCTTCGAGACCAAGCACTTCGACGGGCATCGCGGGGCCTACGCCTTCGACGCGCTCGCCGCGATCATTCATCAGGGCGCGCACTCGTCCGAAATAATTGCCTACGATGAACGGGTCGCCGATTTTGAGCGAACCGTTTTGTACGAGGACGGTTGCCACTGCGCCGCGTCCGCGATCGAGCTTGGCTTCGAGTACGGTGCCGGTCGCCATGCGTTTGGGATTCGATTTCAATTCCATCAAGTCGGATTGCAACAAAATCATTTCAAGCAAGCCGTTGATGTTGAGGCGCATCTTCGCCGACAACTCGACCATCGAGGTGTCGCCGCCCCAGCTATCCCATAACAAGCCGCGATCGGCGAGTTCTTTCTTAACGCGCTCAGGGTTTGAGTCGCCCTTGTCAATCTTATTGATGGCGACGATGACGGGTACGCCCGCATCTTTTGAGTGAGCGATAGCTTCGATGGTTTGCGGCATGACGCCGTCGTCAGCGGCTACGACGAGAATGACGATGTCGGTGACTTTCGCGCCGCGCGCACGCATGTTCGTGAAGGCTTCGTGGCCGGGAGTGTCGAGAAACACGATGCGGCGTATATCGTTGGCGTCTTCAGGATTCGTCACCTGAACTGAATAAGCGCCGATGTGTTGCGTAATGCCGCCAGCTTCGCCTGCGGCCACGCGGGCGGAGCGAATCGCGGCGAGCAAGCTGGTTTTGCCGTGGTCTACG